>NZ_DCXA01000217.1:0-16639 GCF_002328915.1 Aquabacterium sp. UBA2148 | reverse complement strand
GCTGGTGGGCCCGGGCATCCATGGCGTGCTGTGCGGCCTGCTCAGCCTGCTGGCCCGACCGGGCGACACGGTGTGCGTGGAGTCGGTGAGCTACCCCGGCATCAAGGCGCTGGCCACGCAACTGGGCATCAAGCTGCACGCGCTGGCGGTGGACCAGGAAGGCCCCTGCCCGCAGCACTTTGAAGAGGCCTGCAAACACGTGCATCCCAAGGCCCTGTACTGCAACCCGACGATGCTCAACCCCACCTCGGTGACCATGAGCCAGGCGCGGCGCGAAGCGCTGGCCGACATCGCGCTGCGCTACGCCGTGCCCATCATCGAAGACGATGCCTACGGCGCCCTGCCCACCAAGCCCCCCACCACCATGGCGGAGCTGGCACCCGAACTCACTTACCACGTGACCGGGTTCGCCAAGTGCGTGGGCGCGGGCCTGCGCGTGGCCTACGTGCACGCGCCCACGGCGCAGGCCACGCAGCGCCTGGCTGGGGCCCTTCGGGCGCTGACGGTGATGGCCGCACCGCCCACGGTGGCGCTGGCCACGCAGTGGATCAACGACGGCACCGCCAGCGCCGTGGTGCAGGCCATCCGCAAAGAGACCAACGCGCGCCACGCCCTGCTGCTCAAGCACCTGGGCGACCAGGACATCTGGAGCCAGCCCGATTGCTTCCACGCCTGGCTGAAGCTGCCCGAGACGCTGAGCCCGAACGAGGCCGCGTCCTTCTGGCGCTCACGCGGCGTGGCTGCGGTGGCCAGCACGGCCTTTGCCACCAACACCGCCCCGCCGCGCGCGGTGCGCCTGTGCCTGGGCGGGCCGACCACGCAGGCCCAGTGCGAGCAGAGCCTGCGCGTGGTGGCCGACGTGCTGCGTCACCCCCAGCAGGTGCACGCGTCGGTGATGTGACCTCAGATCCGCGGCGACGCGATCGCCGGCCCCTCGCGACCGAGCCAAGCACCCCGCAAGCGTCCAGTCTTCAGGCACATCAGCGCCTCCGCACCACTTTCGTTTCCGTCCCGCAACAGCGCGCCGGCCTGCGGGCGCAACAACTCGCAGCCTTCGCGGTCGCCGTGTGAATCATGGACGGCTCCTCGTTGTCACAACGAAAACGCCACCCTGGAAGGTGGCGTCAAGGCCGCATTGTCCCTGCGGCGGGGTCAAGGCACCTGCGCGGCGCCCTGAATCAAGCAACAGCGCGAGCCGTGCTCAGTAGCCGCGACGGCCGCCGCCGCCACCGCCGTAGCCGCCACGGTCACCGCCGTAGCCGCCACCGGAGCCACCACGGCCACCGCCGAAGCCACCCGGGCGCTCTTCGCGGGGACGTGCTTCGTTGACGACCAGGGCGCGGCCTTCGAACGATTGACCGTTCATGCCGCGGATGGCGGCTTGAGCTTCGTCACGCGAGCCCATTTCCACGAAGCCGAAGCCCTTGGAACGGCCGGTGTCACGATCCATCATGACCTTGGCCGAAGAGACCGCACCAAAGCTGGCGAAGTGTTGTTGCAGGTCGTCGTCGCGCATCGAGTAAGGCAGGTTGCCGACGTAGAGCTTGTTGTCCATGGTGGACCCTTTCAGTGCATGCCGCGGATGTCGAAGGCCCGCCGCGGCGTCAGGCCGGAACAGGATCAGAAGCGGCGGCGCGGGGGCGCAGCGGGCGCGCCATTGGCACGCGGCTCCAGGTGACGGAAGGTGATGCGACCCTTGTTCAGGTCGTAGGGCGACAGCTCGAGCGACACCTTGTCGCCTGCCAGGATGCGGATGCGGTGCTTGCGCATCTTGCCGCCGGTGTAGGCGATGAGCTTGTGGCCGTTTTCGAGCGTGACGCGAAAGCGCGAGTCGGGCAGGACTTCGTCGACCTGGCCGCGCATTTCAATGAGTTCTTCTTTGGACAAAGGGGGCTCCTTTAAAGCGGGTGGAGGGCAGCGGGCGGGCCTCAGGCGGGCAGCGCGGGCTGGCGCAGGTAGCCCAGACCCTGGTCGATCGCGTAGTTCGCGGCGGCCTGGGCTGTGGCAAACAGGGGGATGAAGCGGAACACCCGGTCGTGGCTGGTGGCGCCACGGCCACTGCGAATGGACAACGAGGCGGCGAACTCGCCGCTGTCGGTCTGACGGGTGATCGGAGAGAGCACGAAACGGCCAACCGTGCGTGCGAGAGGAGTCGAATGGATCAAGCAGAAGTGGGCCACGCCTCGTGACGCAGCCAGGGAGTTCGGGCGGACCAGCCGCGACCGAAGGGGAAGGAAACGATTCTTGTCCCGGATGCGTGCGAACTGCGGGCCCGGCCGGTCAGGGTGGACCGTTGGGGGGCGTGCTGGGCAGGGGGAGAGGAACCAGACGAAGCTTGCCTGGTGATGCCGGACCCGAGCAGACTGCAGATCGGGGCGCGGCGAGGGTGCGCCGCAGGGGGCGGGCATCTCGACGGAGGCTGCGCAGGAAAGCGAAACTGCAGCCATCTCGACGCACTGTAGCAGCAATCGCTGCGACGCGCTTGCTTTTTTGCGGCGCGTCGCCTTGCGTAAACTGCGACTCCCCTCACCCCCGCTCACAGGACCGAGACAAACCCATGGACAGCGTTGACCTGCAGGTGCTGGCCAGGGCCCGCGCATGGGCCGCAGCCGGCCACCCACTCGCCTGGGTGACCGTGGTGCGCACCTGGGGGTCTGCCCCCCGGCCCCCAGGCTCGTGGCTCGTGGTGCGAGACGACGGTCTGATCGAAGGATCGGTCTCGGGGGGCTGCATCGAAGACGACCTGGTCGCCCGGATGCGCGAGGGCCACATGCTGGTCGATCGCCCGTTCACGCTCACCTATGGCGTGACGCAGGAGGAGTCTGCCCGCATCGGCTTGCCCTGCGGCGGCACGCTCGAACTGGTCGTCGAGCCCAACCCCAGCGTGTCGCTGCTGCAGGAACTCGGCGAACGGCTGGCGCGCCGCCAGCTCACGCTCAAGCACGTGGACCTCGCTCAGGGCACCACGTCCTTGTCCGACGCGCCCCGTGGCGCCGCCATGCAGTGGGACGGCACACACCTGCGCACGCTCCATGGCCCTCAATGGCGCCTGCTCATCATCGGCGCGGGCCAGATCTCGCGCTACCTCGCCCAGATGGCTCTGGCGCTCGACTACGACGTCACGGTGTGCGACCCGCGCGAAGAACACAGCGCCGGCTGGGATGTCCCGGGCACGAAGCTGGTTCACACCATGCCCGACGACACCCTGCTGGCCATGCAGCCCAACGCACGCTGTGCGGTGGTGGCGCTGACGCACGACCCCAAGCTCGACGACATGGTTCTGCTGGAGGCCCTGCGTTCACCGGCGTTCTACGTGGGTGCGGTGGGCTCGCGACTCAACAACGACCGCCGCAAGGCGCGCCTGGTCGAGCACTTCGACATCAGCCCCGAGGACATCCAGCGACTGCATGGCCCCGTGGGCTTGCACATCGGCAGCCACACCCCACCGGAGATCGCCGTGTCGATCGTGGCCGAGATGGTGGCGGTGCGAAACGGCGTGATCGGCCCCGCTGCGCGACAATCCGGGCCATGACGACTGCGCCAGCCTCCCCCGACGACGACCCCATGCCCGTGCCGCCAGAGGCACCGGACATCAACGCGTGCTGTGGCAGCGGTTGCGACCCGTGCATCTTCGACGCCCACGACATGGCGATGGACGCTTACCGGCAGGCGCTTCGGGCCTGGCAGGCCCGGCAAGTCAAGCCAGCCCACCCGCCTGAAACGGACGGTTCATGAGGCTCGGATCGCGGCGCATGCGCCTCAGGTGTCTGCCCTGGCTGATCATGATCGCCTTGAGCGGCTTGAGCGGCTGCGTGGCCTTGCCTCCTCGACCCGAGCTCGCCTCGTCGGACACCAGCCCGGTGGTGGCGCCCCCCTGAACGGACCAGCGTCGGACAGACGCTTCGGGCCAGCCAGGCGCCCGAAGGCCTCAGCGGGTTGCGCGTGCTGGCCGACCCGCTCGACGCCTTCGCGGCACGCATGGCCCTCATCCGCCAGGCAGAGCACCGCCTCGATCTGCAGTACTACATCTGGCGCCCCGACACCACGGGCACGCTGATGCTGGGCGCCTTGCGCGAAGCCGCAGACCGCGGGGTCAAGGTTCGCTTGCTGCTCGACGACAACGGCATCGGCGGCATGGACGACCTGCTGGCAGCCATCGACCGACACCCACAGATCGAGGTCAGGCTCTTCAACCCTTTCCCCATCCGCTGGTTCAAGCCCCTGTCCTACCTGGGCGACTTCGGCCGACTGAACCGGCGCATGCACAACAAGGCGTTCATTGCCGACTCGACCGCCGCCATCGTGGGAGGACGCAACATCGGGGACGCCTACTTCGGAGCCGATGACCTTGTCGACTTCGCCGACCTCGACGTCCTGACCACCGGCGCCGTCGTTCCCGATGTGCTGCGCTCGTTCCAGAGTTACTGGGACAGTCCCCTGGCCTATCCCTTGTCGTCGATCGGCTCAAGGCATCCCGTTGGACAGGATCCGTTGACGCAGCGCCTGGCCACCTTGCGCCACGACGAACAGACCCTGCGCTACCGCGATGCCGTCAAGGATTCCAGCGTCGCACGCGACCTCGGTCAGGGCAAGCCTGACCTGGAATGGGTTCGCATCCGGCTGCTCGCCGACCCGCCCGAAAAAGCCTCGGGCCAGGGGCTGCCCCAGGACTGGCTGGTCACGGGCCTGCAGTCGGCGCTGGGCGAGGCCACGCAATCGGTGGACCTGATCTCGCCTTACTTCGTGCCCGGCGAACAAGGCACGGCGCTGTTGGGTGCCTACCCCGCCCGCGGCGTGGCCCTGCGGGTGGTGACCAACTCGCTGGCGGCCACCGACGTGGTGGCGGTTCACCCTGGCTATGCGCGCCGACGACTCGACCTGCTGAAAGCGGGCGTGACCCTGTACGAACTCAAGGCCGTGGCCTCGGATGTGGGCGCCCGGCCGTGGAACCTCTCCGGCAGCAGCACGGCCAGCCTGCATGGCAAGGCCTTCGCCGTGGACGGTCAGCGGGCCTTCGTGGGCTCGTTCAACATCGACCCGCGCTCGGTGTCCTTGAACACCGAGATGGGCCTGGTCATCGAGAGCCCGACGCTGGCGCGCACCCTGACCGAGGCCCTGGACCGCGACCTGCCCCAGCATGCCTACCGCGTGCGCCTGGGACCGGGCGATCGACTCGAGTGGACGGAGCAGACGCCAGCCGGCACCGTGGTCCACCACCACGAGCCCGATGCGGGCTGGTGGAAGCGGTTCATGGCCTGGCTGATGGCCTGGCCGGCCATCGAGGGGCTGTTGTGACGTTCATTTGGTCGTCAACAGCAAAGGTGTGGGGCCGACCTGGACATACCGATAGCGGGTCAAGGTGCCGTCCAGGAGGTCATCGGGGATCGGCTGCTTGGTGCCCACACCGTCCAGCGGGGTCTGGTACTTGAGCGTGTCCCAGGTGGTGCCTGCGAACCAGGCCTTTTCCTTGAACAGACGCACCGTCTCCGCGGCGCCCTCGCTCCACAACACCACGCGCATCGCCCCTGCAAGGTTCATTTTGGCGATGAAGATGCGCCCGTTGACCCCCTTCGTGGTGTAGCGCTCGCTGAGGGCGGCGCCCTTGAGCCAGCCCACAGCCTGGGCATAACGCCGTCCCAGCGGGGTCGCACAGTCCGGGTTGTACTTCACCTGCGTGGCCAGGAAGGCCGCGCAGTTGTTGGGGGTGCTGTCTTCCCAGGTGCCATAGACCAGAGCGCCCGTGGGGGTGCCGCCCTCCCAGTGGTAGTAGTTGAAGTTGCTCACCCCGCTGGCCCACAGCAGCAAGAGGCCCCGCAAGGGGTTCGCCAGGTCGGCCGCGCCGAGCGTGCTGGCGTTGACGCAACCGGGCTGGGTCAGTGGGTCGCACCCGAAGCCGCCCTCGGTGTCCCACAGCGGCTTGGCACTCACGCCGTTCGCCGCCATGATGCTGCGCACGTTGGCCACGCTGCCCAGCATGCGCTCGGGGCTGCCCGGCTCGTAGGTGTGCAGGTTGATGATGTCGACATGTTGCCCCCCGCCCGCCTTGAGGAAACGCTCGAGGTACTGGGTGCCCAGGCGAGCGGTGATGGAGGGTGCCAGGATCACGTTGTTCGCATCGATGCCCTTGAGCACCTCACGCGCGATGCGGGTCATCTCGACCATCTTGGCGACATCGCCGGAGTAGACCTGCGGGATGTCCCATTCGTTCCAGATCTCCCAGTACTTGATCTTGCCCTTGTAGCGCTGCCCCACCTGGGTCACGTACTGGGTCCAGCGCTGCATGTCGGCCGGGGGCGCCGATTCGCCACTCGACGTGCAGTACAGGCTGGTGGCGCCGGGCTGACTGGACGAGTGCGCGGGCGTCTGGCCCATGGTGTAGATCATCTGCGTCTGAGGGTCCTTCGTGCGCACATGGTTGACGATGTAGTCCATGCGATCGAAGTTCCAGACATCCCGCTGGGGCTCGAGGTTGCACCAGTGCGTCCCGGTGTCGTGCAGCCGGATCACCTTCTGCCCCAGCTTGGGCCAGGCGTTGTGTGTGCCCAGCTTGTTCATGTGCAAGCCAAACAAGGTGTCAGGGATGGTGGCGGTGCTCTGTGGCTTGAGCTCGTCCTGCTTGACCTCGGCGATCTTGAGGTCATCGAGGTAAACGTTGACGCCGGTCGGCGAGGTCAGGAACAAGCGCGTGTCTTCGGCCATCACCCCCTCGATGCTCACCTGCTGCCAGGTGCTGGTGGCACTGTGGCGCACGATGGCGTAGGGGTAGTAGCCCGGCCCGCCGCCGCGCGCCATCAGCTCGACGCCCGCGGGCATGTCGGACTTGATCCAGGCGGTGACCTTGTAGCGCTTGCCGTTGGCGAAGGTGAAGTTGTCGAGCAGGAAGATGACCGCGGGCGAATCGACGCGAAAGTGCGCCGAACCACTGCCGGCGCGCGCGTTGGCAGCCTGCGTGTTGCGCTCCACGACCCATTGCGGCGACGACCCGCCCTCGCTCCAGGCGTTGACACCCCAGTGGAATGCCGCCGACTCGAAGTCGTCCTGATAGACCGTGGTCTCGGTACGGGTCACGGTGGCCGACTGCGCGGGCAGCATCACCGTGGTCTTGGCGATGGCCTGGGGCGCGGCCACCTCAGGTTGGGCGGCTGCCGGGGCATCGGCAGGGGCGCTGCCACCGCCTCCGCAAGCGGTGATGAGGCCAGACACCATCAAGGCCAGCGCAGGCAGGCGCGGCACTCGAGAACGTGCTCGTGTGTTCACTGAAAGCTCCTGAATGAAAATCGTCTGAGGCGGCCCCCAAGGGGCGCGCGAGGCGATTCTCAGGCGAGCAGGAGCGGTTTCATGAACACACCAGGCCTCGCAAGGGTCAATCGATGACAGGAGGCTCGCTTGCGCGCCCCTGCACAGCCGCCTCGCGCAACTTGTCCTTCTTGCTCTTTCGCTTGCCCTTGATGCCCCCGGTGCCTTCGGGGTCGGTCAGCGGGTTGCGATGCGCCGGTTCGGTCTGCTTCATCTCGAAGCCTGGCACCTGCTCTCGCGGCACGCGCAGCCCCTGGCGCTTTTCGATCAGGCGGAAATGCGTTTCGGTGTCGGCGTTGACGAAGCTCACCGCGACACCGCTGAGGCCAGCACGCGCCGTGCGACCGATGCGGTGCACATGGTCGTCAGGGGAGCGGGGCAGGTCGAAGTTGACCACCGCCGGCAAGGCGTCGACGTGCAGGCCGCGGGCGGCCAGGTCGGTGGCCACCACCACCTGCAACTCACCAGCCTTGAACGCGCGCAGCACCTCGCGGCGCGCGCCCTGGCTGGCGTCGGCGTGAAAGGCCGCGGCTTGGATGCCGTGCTTTTGCAGTTTGTGCGCCACCAAGTCGCAGGCGTGGCGCGTGGCCACGAACACCAGCACCTGGCGCCAGCCTTCCTGCTTGATCAGGTGGCGCAACAGCGGTGTGCGCTGGGCCGCGTCGACCTGGATGGCGCGCTGCTGGATGTCGGGCACGGACACCACCTCGGCACGCAGGTCGATGCGCACGGGCTCGTGCAGCAGTTGCTCGGCCAGCGCCTGCACGCCGGGCGCGAAGGTGGCCGAGCACAGCAGGTGCTGACGTCGCTTGGGCAGCAGGGCCAGCACGCGCGTGAGTTCTTCTTCGAAACCCTTGTCGAGCAGGCGGTCGGCCTCATCGAGCACCAGGGTCTGCACGCCGTCCAGGCTCAGGGCGTTGTGCTCGATGAGGTCAAGCAAGCGACCCGGCGTGGCCACGACGATGTCGGCACCACCGCGCAAGGCCAGCATCTGCGTGTTGATGGACACGCCGCCGAACACGCAGCCCCAGCGCAGCGGCGCCTGCAGGTGCTCGGACATGTCGCGCAGGGTCTCGCCGACCTGCAGGGCCAGCTCGCGCGTGGGCACGAGGACCAAGGCTTGCGTGGGGCGTCGCTCGGGCTTGGGCGCATGCAAAGCGGCCTGCCTAGGTGCGCGCCCGGCCGAGTCGCGGGCACCTCGCTCGCCTTGCCCGGCACCGGGCATGTCGGCGCGCTCCTGGCGCTGGAACGCTGCTTCGACCTGCTGCAGCAGCGGCAGCACATAGGCCAGGGTCTTGCCCGAACCCGTCTGCGCCAGGGCCAGCACATCGCGACCGGCCAGCGCAGGCGGGATGGCGTCGGCCTGCACGGGCGTGGGCTCTTCCAGCTCGGCATCGGACAGGCTTTGCAACAGCGAGGGCGACAGGCCCAGCGCGGCGAAGGTCGTGGCAGGCATGGCCGACGCTTCGAGGGCCTGGGCCGACTCGGTCGCATCAGGTGCGTCAAGCGCTTCGGTCATTTGAGGCGCTTGGGGGTTGTTGTCGGCCTCGTTCACAGCGCCCTCACCTTCACGGACTTGCCCTTGACCTTGCCGCCTTGCAGGCCCTTCAAGGCCTTGTCGGCGATGTCGCGGTCGACCGCCACGTAGGTCGAGAACTCGTTGACGTTGATCTTGCCGATCTTGGCGCCTTCAAAGCCGAGGTCCTTGGTGAGCGCGCCCAGCACGTCGCCTGGCCGGATCTTTTCCTTGCGGCCGCCGAGGATCTGCAGCGTCACGCGCGGCGGGCGCAGCGGCTCGCGCTCGGTCGAGGGCGTGAGTTCGCTCAAGGGGTGCCACTCGCTGGCGCGGCCCTGCATCTGGTCGATGCGACCCACGCGGCCCATCTCGTCCATGCTGGCCAGGCTGAAGGCCCAGCCCGACTCGCCCGCGCGGCCGGTGCGGCCCACGCGGTGGGTGTGCACCTCGACATCGGGTGTGATGTCGACGTTGATGACGGCTTCGAGCTGGGCGATGTCCAGGCCGCGAGCGGCCACGTCGGTGGCCACGAGCACGCTGCAGCTGCCGTTGGCAAAGCGCACCAGCACCTGGTCGCGGTCGCGCTGGTCGAGGTCGCCATGCAACTCGAGCGCGACGATGCCTTGCGCCTGCAGCACCTCGACCAGGTCGCGGCACTGCTGCTTGGTGTTGCAGAAGGCGATGGTGCTGGCCGGGCGGAAGTGGTCGAGCAGCAGGCCAACAGCGTGCAGGCGCTCAGCCTCTTTGACCTCGTAGAAGCGCTGGCGGATGCGCGAGGTGTCGTGGCGCTCGGCGAGCTTGACCTCTTGCGGATCGCGCATGAAGCGGCGCGCCAGCTTGTCGACGCCTTCGGGGTAGGTGGCCGAGAACAGCAGCGTCTGGCGCTGCTTGGGCGCCTGCGCCACCACCTGCGCGATGTCATCGGCAAAGCCCATGTCCAGCATGCGATCGGCCTCGTCGAGCACCAGGGTCTGCAGGGCTTCGAGGTTCAGCGTTTCGCGCGCCAGGTGATCGAGCACCCGGCCCGGCGTGCCAACGATGATGTGCGCGCCGTGTTCCAGGCTGGCGAGCTGCGGGCGAATGGGGCTGCCGCCGCACAGGGTCACGACCTTGATGTTGTCTTCGGCGCGCGCCAGGCGGCGGATTTCGGTGGTGACCTGGTCGGCGAGTTCGCGCGTGGGACAAAGCACCAGGGCCTGCACGGCAAAGCGACGCGGGTTCAGCGAGGTCAGCAGGGGCAGGCCGAAGGCGACCGTTTTGCCGCTGCCGGTCTTGGCCTGGGCGATGAGGTCTTTGCCAGCGAGGGCCAGCGGCAAGCTGGCGGCCTGGATGGGCGTCATCGCCAGGTAGCCCAGGGTCTGCAGGTTCGCCTGCATGGCCTCGGACAAAGGCAGTTGCGAGAAGGAGGGGCCGCTGACGGCGGCGGGCGTGGCCAGGCTGGCGGACGCCGAGGTCGCCGGGTTGGCCGGCGAAGATGGATGGTTCATGCCGGATTATCCGGGATCCGGCCCGAAATGGGGTGCTCGGCGCGATTCAACCCCAGTGAACGGGGGCGTCGGTGGAGATGGCCTCGCTGCGGTGGCGCGGCATTTCGCTCAGGCCTTGCGCATCCTGCAATGCCCGCACCTGGATGCGCGGCGGCTGCGACTGCACAGAGCCGAAGATGGTGGCAAAAGCCACGTCGGCGGCGTCACGCCCGGTGCCGAAGCGAACGAAGCCCATGGGGATGGCCGTGCCCGAGGGGTCGAAGATGTACCAGCGCCCGCCCAGGAAGACCTCGACGTAGGCATGGAAGTCGGTGGGGCCCAGCGCCGGATCCGCACCGAAATCGATGCCGGTGGCAAAGCGCGCCGGGATGTTCAGCGCGCGGCACAGCGCGATCATCAAGTGGGCGAAGTCACGGCACACGCCACGGCCTTCGTTGAGCGTGTCGATGGCCGAGGTGGCGCTGGTGGTCGTGTTGCCCTCGAACTTCACCCGGCGGCGCACCCAGTCCTGGATGGCCACCACGCGGCTGTAGCCCTGAGGCAGGTTTCCGAACTCGGCCATCACCAGCGGGCCCAGCAGGTCACTTTGGCAATAGCGACTGGGGTAGATGCAGTTCAGCACCTCGGTGGGCAGGCGCGAGACCGGGGTCTCGGCGATGAGCTCGGGGGCGCAGAGGTGGTGATGCAGGTCGACCACCGCCTGGTAGCTGACCTTCAGGGGGCCAGACCAGGCGCTCAGGCGCAGGTAACGGTTGAGGCTGACGGGGTCGGTGAAGACCTGCGGCAACACGGTCTGGCTGATGTCCAGCCGTTCGCTGCGGATCACCTGGCAGCGGGTGTGCGCGCCGTGGATGTTGAAAACGAAATCTGCCCCAGGGGGTGCGACCTCGTAGATCAGGTCGACGGACAGTTCAATGCGGACCAAGAAAATCTCCAGGGCCACAAACCAAAGCGACCGAACATTCTTGGGCCCATTGTGGCCCATCGGTGCCCCCGGGGCCAGCGCATGGCCCGGGTTTCAGTCGGAGATGTCCACGCCGGGCATGAAGGCCACGCGCCCCTTGATCTCCTGCGCGGCCTCGGTGGGCTCGGGGTAGAACCACACGGCGTCGGGCTTCATCTCGCCGTTGACGAACAGGCTCAGCCACTGGGCCTGCCCCTTCCAGACACAGCTGCTGCGGTGGTTGCTGAAGGTGGTGTACGCGTCTTTCAGCGCCGCGCGCGGGAAGTAGTGGTTGCCTTCGAGGGTGACGATGTCGTCGCTTTCGGCAACGACGACGCCGTTCCAGGTTGCTTTCATGGGAGGCCTTGCAAAGTGCGTGGGGGATGGGTGCGGATGCTACGCCGGCTCAGGCCCTGTCGTCAGCCCTCGGCTGCGATCTGCCGCAAGGCCCGCGCATACGCCTCAACCGGCTGCCCACCCGAGATCAGGTGCCGGTCATTGACGACAACAGCCGGCACCGAGCGGATGCCCGCCTCGGCGTAGAAAGCCTGCTGCTCGCGCACCGCCTGCGCGAATTCGCCAGTGGCCAGCACCTGCGCCGCACGCGCCACATCGAGCCCCGCGTCGCCCACGGCGGCCAGCAACACGGGGTGTTCGTCCATGGCCTGACGGTGTTCGTGACAGGCCTTGAGCAGGGCCTGCTTGAGCGCGAGTTGGGCACCGGGCTGGCTTGGCGTCAGCTCGCCCGCCCAATGGAGCAATCGGTGCGCATCGAAGGTGTTGTAGATGCGACCGCGCCCCGCCATGTTGAAGGTGAAGCCCACCTCGGCACCTCGCTGGCGGATCACCTCGCGGATCTGCGATTGCTGCTCGGGCGTGCTGCCGTACTTATGCGTGAGGTGCTCACCGATGTCCTGCCCGCCCGGCCCCATCTTGGGGTTGAGCTCGAAGGGCTGGAAGTGGATGTCGGCAACGACCTCGCCCCGCAGCTCGGCCAACGCCAGCTGAAGCGACCACAGGCCCACGGCGCACCAGGGGCAGGAGACATCGGAGACGAAATCGATCTTGAGCGAAGTGGGCATGGGCATGAGCAGGGGAATGGGCACGGGGAGGGGCCAGGACAAGCGCCGGAACATGGCCTTCCTACAATGCCAGAAAACCCAACCCAGCAACGAGGAGCCCATGTCAACGATGAACCGACGCCGATGCGCGCAGTGGCTGCTGCTGAGCGCCGCCACCTTGGCCATGTCCGGTTGTGCCAGCCTGCTCGATCGCGAGCCGGTGCGTGTCAACGTGGTGGGCGTCGAGCCCCTGCGAGGCGAGGGCCTGGAGGCGCGCCTGGCGCTCAAGGTGCGCATCGTCAACCCCAACGACGCGGCCATCACCTACGACGGGCTTTCGGTGTCGCTGGACGTGCGGGGCCAGCACTTCGCCAGCGGCGTGAGCAACGAGCGCGGCGAAGTGCCCCGCTTTGGCGAAGCGCTGATCACGGTGCCGGTGTCGGTGTCCGCCTTGTCGCTCGTGCGCCAGGCGCTGGACGCGGCCCGAGGCGGCAGCCCTCGCATCGATTACGTGCTCAAGGGGCGCCTGGCCGGCACAGCGTTGGGCAGCGTGGGGTTCAGCAGCAGTGGCGAGTTGGAACTGCCGGCGCAGTGGGCGCGGCCTTGAGGTACGTGGGGCGACTCGACCGCACCCGTTGACAAACGAATTCGTTTGAATACACTTGCATTCATCGAGATTCTGCAACGGGAGCCGCCATGGCTGGAACAGCCCAAACGATGGAGCCTTTGTCGGCGCGCATACCGAGCGACCTCTACCTCTGGCTGGCCCAGTTGCAGGTCGATGGCGCCACCACCAACAGCGACAAGCTTCGGGTCCTGCTTGGTCAACTCAAGCGCCAGCACGACGGCCTGGGCGATTTCGCAGCAGCCCACGCCTGGGCACGCGAACTGGTCGCGCGCCTGCGCGACGCACTGGCCCGCATCGAAGGTCAAGGCAGCGGTCATTCCGAGGTCATGAACCTGCTGTTGGATCAGCTCACGGGCAGCCTCGCCATGGTCGTGGGCGCCAGCCCTCAGACACCTGCGGATGTCGCGAAACTTGAAGATGCACTGGTGCGCCGCGCCTTCTCGCTCACTGAAGGGCTGCTGCGACAAGGCACCACCACCCAGGCCCGGGCGCACGACCCCGATGTTGTGCAGCGGCACATGACCACCACGCTCGAGCTCGCACAATCGATCCACAAACTGCAAGGAGGCTGAGATGGCAGATTCACTCAAAGCACGTGTCACACGCATGGTCGCGGCCAGCGTTCACGCCCTGATCGACCACATCGAGGACCAGAACCCGGGGGCCGCGATGGAGCAGAGCCTGCGAGAGGCAGATGTCGTGATCGACGAGGTGCGCCAGGAGCTGGGCAAGACAAGCGCCAACAGGCACCTTGCCCAGCAGCAGCACGCCCGGCTCAACAGCCAGCACACTGACCTCATCGGGCAAATCGACACCGCCATGGCACAAGGTCGAGAAGACCTGGCGCGGGCGGCCGTGGCGCGCCAGCTCGACATCGAAGCCCAGATCCCCGTGCTCGAAACCACGCTTGCCGACTTCACGCACCAGGAGTCTGAGCTTCAAGGTTATGTAGCGGCCCTGCTGGCCAAGAAGCGCGAGATGGAAGAAGCCCTGCAGGCATTCCGCGCGAGCCGCGCGGAATGCCAGGCAGCAACCGGGGCAGCAGGCGTTACCCCGGGACGCTCGGCCGAGCACCGCATGGACGACATCACCGGGGCTTTTGACCGCATCCACCAACGTCAAACGGGGCTGAGTGGCACCGACCAGAAGAAAAGCCTGCAACAGGCGGCGCAGCTCAAGGAACTCGACGACCTGGTCCGCGACAACAAGATCGCCGAGCGCATGGCCCAGATCAAGGCGAGCAAGGCATGAGCCTGTACGCAGCCCCCGAAACCCTGCCGTTCGGCATTGGCCTGGCGTTGATCGTGGCCATCGCCCTGCTCGAAGGCATCGGCATGATGATGTCGCTGAGCCCCAGCAACTGGCTCGATGACTTGCTGCCCGATGTCAACAGCGACAGCGGACTGGACAAGCTGCTGGGCTGGCTCCACCTTGGCAAGGTGCCATCGCTGGTGTTGCTGATCCTGTTCCTCATGGGGTACACGGTGTTTGGCTACTCGCTGCAGATGGCATGCCACGGCTTGCTCGGCTTTTACCTGCCTGGCTGGCTGGCCGGCTTGCTGGCCGTGCCATCGGGCCTGGCGACGGTGCGAGGCCTGGGCGCCCTGATCGCCCGGATCATCCCCAAGGACGAGAGCTCTGCGGTCAGTGAAACCACGCTGATCGGGCGCACCGGCACCATCAGTGGCGGCACGGCGCGCCGTGGGCTTGCCGCACAGGCCCGCGTCAAAGACGCACTCGGTCGCACGCACTACCTGATGGTCGAGCCCGACCTGGACGACGAGGTCTTCGACGAGGGCTGCCAAGTGCTGATCGTGCGCAAGGTGGGGGCCTTCCACCGGTGCATCGTCAACCCGCACCCAGACCTGATGTGAATGACAAAGGCTCTGTCAATCGAGTCTGCACACATCCAGTTTTTTGTTTCACGCAACAAGGGAGATTTCAAAACATGAGCAACCTGCTCGACCTGCTTGTCATCGTCGGCGTCGCCTTGCTGGCGCTGGTGACCATCGGCATCATCTTCGCGCGCTTGTACAAGCGCTCTACCAAGGAAACCGCATTCGTGCGCACTGGCCTGGGTGGCCAGAAGGTGATCATGGACGGGGGCGCCATCGTGCTCCCCGTTTTCCATGAACGCGTGCTCGTCAACATGAACACGCTCAAGCTCGAGGTGCTGCGCCGTGAACGTGAAAGCCTCATCACGAAAGACCGCATGCGCGTGGACGTGACGGCGGCTTTCTTCGTGCGAGTCAAGCAAACGGAAGAAGCCGTGAGCATCGCCGCGCAAACGCTGGGCGCGCGCACCATGAGCCCCGATGAGCTCAAGGCCCTGGTCGAAGACAAGTTCGTCGACTCGCTGCGCGCCACCGCCGCCACCATGACCATTCAGGAGCTGCAGGACAAGCGGCGCGATTTCGTCCAGGCCGTTCAGAACGCCGTGGCCGAAGACCTCGAGAAGAACGGCCTGGAGCTGGAGTCGGTGTCGCTGACCAGCCTGGACCAGACCGACAAGCAGTTCTTCAACCCCAACAACGCCTTCGACGCCGAAGGCCTGACCCGCCTGACCGAGCAGACCGAGGCGCGCCGCAAGCAGCGCAACGACGTCGAGCAGGACACCGAGGTGCAGGTTCGCACCAAGAACCTCGACGCCACGCGCCAGAAGCTGACCATCGAGAAAGATCAGGAATTCGCCACGCTGGGCCAGCAACGCGAAATCGAGGTCACGCGCGCCGAGCAGGCTGCCCTGATTGCGTCGCAGCAAGCCGAGCGCAGCCGCGAAGCCGAGGCCGCCAAGATCGAGGCCGAGCGCCAGGTGAGCCAAAAGCGCATCGAGGCAGAGCGCGAGATCAAAGCCGCCGAGATCGAGAAGAACCTGGTCATCCAGACGCGCGAGATCGAACTCGAACGCAAAACCGAAATGCAGCGCGCCGAGCAGCGCAAGCAAGTCGAGATTGCACGCCAGGACACACAAATCGCGATCGCCAACAAATCGCGGGAACAGTCGGACGCCGATGCCGCGGCCAACCTGGCCAAGGCTGAGGCCGTCAAGGCCGAAGAAGGCGTGAACACGGCTCGCCAGGTGGCCGTCGCAGAGCGCGACAAAAGCATTCAGCTGATCGAAGCGGCCAAGGAAGCCGAACAGAACGCGATCTCGGTGAAGGTGTCGGCCAGCGCAGAAAAGGAAGCTGCGATGGACCGCGCCGAAGCCCTGACCATCGAGGCCAAGGCCAAGCAGGCCGCCGCACTGGCAGAGGCAGAGGGCAAGCGCGCCATCAACGAAGCGCTCAATACCTTGTCGGCCGCCCAGATCGATCTGCAGGTGCGCACATTGCTGTTGCAGCAGTTGCCGCAAATCCTGGAGCAGGCTGTTCGCCCCATCGAGAAAATCGACTCGATCCGACTGTTTCAGGTCAGTGGCATGCCAGGTCAGGGCGGTGCAGCCGCCCCATCTTCCGGCGCACAAGGCACGTTCCCCGAGCAAGTCATGAACTCTGCACTCCAGTATCAGATCGCCAAACCGATCGTCGATGCCGTGATGAAGGACGCAGGCTTGTCCAACGAAGGCATCACCGGCATCTCGCAGGCCCTGACGGGCATGCTGTCGAGCGGGACATCGGTTGTGACCGAACAGCCAGCAGTCGGGGCTGGCAACACCGCAGCCTGAGGGGGCTCGGCAGGTCTGGTTGCGGACCTTGCGCCAAGGCCCGC
>NZ_DCXA01000222.1:3511-19724 GCF_002328915.1 Aquabacterium sp. UBA2148 | reverse complement strand
CGGCGGGCTGTTCTTCGCCGGCCAGATCAACGGCACCACGGGCTACGAGGAGGCCGCGGCCCAGGGCCTGCACGCCGGGGTCAACGCTGCGCTGCAGGCGCAGGGCAAGGACGCCTTCACGCTGCGCCGCGACCAGGCCTACCTGGGCGTGTTGGTTGACGACCTGATCACCAAGGGCGTGACCGAGCCTTACCGCATGTTCACGAGCCGGGCCGAGTTCCGCCTGCAGCTGCGAGAGGACAACGCCGACATGCGCCTGACCGAGTTGGGTCGCCAAATCGGCTTGGTGGACGATGTGCGCTGGGACGCCTTCAACCGCAAGCGCGACGCTGTTTCACGTGAAACAGAGCGACTGCGCGACACCTGGGTGCGCCCGGCCACCTTGCCCGCAGCCGACGCGGAGCGCTTGGTGGGCAAGGCCTTGGAGCGCGAGTACAGCCTGGCCGACCTGCTGCGTCGGCCGGGCGTCGGCTACGACCAGGTGTCCGAGGTGGCAGGTTTGGCTGCATGCAACCAGGCGCGCCTGCGCGCCGAGGCTGGCAAAGCACCCACAGCGTCCGCCGATGTTTCACGTGAAACCACTGATCGCGCGGCCCTGGCGGCTGAACTCGGCCCCAAGCTGGCGGAGGCCGTGATCGAGCAGGTCGAGATCAGCATCAAGTACGCGGGCTACATCGACAAGCAAAACGACGAGGTGGAGCGGGCTGCGTACTACGAGAACCTGCGCCTGCCTGATGAGTTGGACTACATGGCCGTGAGCGCCCTCAGCCATGAAGCTCGGCAGAAGCTGAGCAAGCACCGCCCTGAGACGCTGGGGCAAGCCTCTCGCCTGTCGGGCATCACGCCGGCGGCCATTTCCTTGTTGCTGATTCACCTGAAGAAGGGGCGGTTCAAGGGCTTCACCGGCCAGCCGGGTGAGCAAACGGCCCAGCAAGGTCAGGCACAGGGGCAGGCACAAGCGACAGGGGAGACAGCGTGATCAAAGGCTTCAAGCGCCCCCTGGGGCACAGCAACTACACCGGCAATGGCGCTCCCAAAGGCCCCAGGCCACAACCCCGACAGGGGCCCAAGCCCGGGGCCTCCCGCGTGGTGAGTTGGTCGGAGGCCCAGTGGCTGGAGGCGATGGCGCCGGTGCTGGATGCCCTGCAGGTGACCCTGGACGATGAGCAACGGCAGCGCTGCGCGGCTTACATGGGCATGCTCTCGCACTGGAATGCCACCTACAACTTGACGGCCTTGCGTGACGCGCCGGACATGTTCACCCACCACCTCAGCGATTGCCTGACGGTGTTGCCGCACCTTGCGAAGCACTTGGCGATGGCGCCAGGTGAGGCGGCTGCAGGCGTCGTCGGGCAGCAGGGTGGGGCGCTTCGGGCTGCGCCTGCTGTGCGCCTGCTCGATGTCGGCAGCGGGGGTGGCCTGCCCGGCGTGCTGCTGGCCATTGCCCGCCCCGATGTGCAGGTTTGCTGTGTCGACACCGTCGGCAAAAAGGCCGCTTTCATCCGCCAGGTGGCGGCCGAGTTGCGCCTGCCCAACCTGCGTGCCGAACACGCCAGGGTCGAAGACCTCAACTCCAGGCACGACATCGTCACGTCCCGTGCTTTCGCGTCCTTGGCCGATTTCGTTGCCCTCACGCGCGAGCGCCTGGCACCAGGCGGTGTTTGGATGGCCATGAAGGGCAAGTCGCCGGACGAAGAGCAGGCTGTGCTGCCCGACGACGTGGAGGTGTTTCACGTGGAACCACTGCAGGTGCCCGGCCTGGATGCCGAGCGTTGCCTGGTTTGGATGAGGGTGCGCGGATGAGCGCCACGCGCCGGCCCCAGGCATGGTGGGTGGTCTGCCTGACGGCGGGCTTGTTTGCGCCGCCGTTGTGGGCAGCAGGGACGGTTGCCGAAGCGGGCGCCGTCAGTCGCGCGGTGGAAGTGGCGCCGCCCAAGGGGTGGACACCTGACACGCCCCTGTTCCAGGAGGAGCCCAGCCCCCGCAGCCGAGAGGCGGCACCGCTGGTGCTCACGGGGGAGGGTGCCCATGCGGCAGCTCGCCGAGGCAAGCCTGCTGGCGGTCGCGACAGTGCTCAGCCTGCACCGACGCAGGTCAAAGGCAAGGCAGGCGCTGCCACGGCCTTGGCCGCAAAGAGGGGGCGAACCCAGGGCAAGGCCGAGGGCAAGCTGGCGGTCAATGCAAGCAAGAAGGTGAGTGGGAAGGCCAGTTCAAAGGCGAGTCCAAAGGCGAGTCCAAAGGCGCAAGTGGCCGCTGGCGCTGCGCGGTCTGCCCAGGCAGGCAAGAAGACCGCCCAGGCCCCTCGGGCGATGGCGAACCTTCGCGCCGATCGTCAGGCCGCGAAGCGACCCGATCGGGTTGCAGCCAACAAGCGCTCGGCCTCGGCCACCCAGCCCGTGTCAAAGCCTGCAACCCGGTCTGCAGGAGCCGCCGCAGTGCGCGGGGCCAAAACCCAAGGGGCCCAAAGCAAGGCTCGCCGGGGCGTTCGCGAGCCCACCCTCGCTCGGCGTGCTCCCAAGCGGGGAACACCTGAGGTTGAGCGAGGCGGTCGATCGGGCGTCACAAAGGGCTGATTGAGCGTGCGCTTGCGGGTGCGGCAACTGCCAGCCCCGCGCCTGGGTGCGATCGGCGTGCTGACCCTGCGGTGATAATGTGCGCATGCCGCACATCTTCTGCATCGCGAACCAAAAGGGCGGGGTGGGCAAAACGACCACCACGGTGAACCTGGCTGCCGGCTTGGCCAAGGTCGGCCAGCGCGTGCTCATCGTCGACCTCGACCCGCAGGGCAACGCCACCATGGGTTCGGGCGTGGACAAGCGCACCCTCGTGCACTCTGTCTACGACGTGCTGCTCGAAGACGCCACCATCGCCGAAGCGCGCGTGCGCAGCGAGAAGGTGGGCTACGACGTGCTGGGCGCCAACCGCGAGCTCGCCGGTGCCGAGGTCGAGCTCGTCAACCTCGAGCGCCGCGACCGCCGCCTCAAGACGGCCATCGAAGCCGCTGCGACCGACTACGACTTCGTGCTCATCGATTGCCCGCCGTCCTTGAGCCTGCTCACCCTCAACGGCCTGACCTGCGCGCATGGCGTCATCGTGCCGATGCAGTGCGAGTACTTCGCGCTCGAAGGCCTCACCGACCTGGTCAACACCGTCAAGCAGGTGCACGCCAACCTCAACCGCGAGCTGCAGCTCATCGGCCTGCTGCGCGTCATGTTCGACCCGCGCATCACGCTGCAGCAGCAGGTCAGCGACCAGCTCAAGTCGCACTTCGGCGACAAGGTGTTCGACACCGTGATCCCGCGCAACGTGCGCCTGGCCGAGGCACCCAGCTACGGCTTGCCGGGCGTGGTGTTCGACCCCTCGTCCAAGGGCGCGCAGGCTTTCGTGGCCTTCGCCCAGGAGTTGGTGCAGCGCGTGAAGGCAGACGCATCGCTCGCTTAGCGATGCCTGCCCATCGAAAGCGTGGGCGCGACACACTTTGGCCGTCACGTCCGCACGCATCAAGTGTGAGGGCGTCAGCCGCCTCAAGTCGATCTGTGCTGTGCCGATAAACACAGCATCGTCATTGAGCAGAGGCGTCCCATGTCCATTTTTCAGCGATTTGCGATTTTGCTGTCCTTGTGCTTGGCTGCCGTGCTGGTGCCTACCGGCATGTACATGCACAAAGCGTGGGCAGACATGGCAATCGCCGCCAAGGAATATCAGGGTATCGCGCCCAGCCGCGCGCTGCTGGGGTTGATCAAGGTCACGCAGCAGCACCGGGGCCTGAGTGCCGTGTGGCTGGGCGGCAAAACCGAGGCTGAGCAAGCCCGTCGCGCCAAGGCGGACGAGGTGGATGCGGCTGTTGCCCACTACGCCCAGTTGCTGGCGTCCAGTGGCGGCGATGGACCCGTGGTCCAGCGCTGGGGCGAAGCCGTGGCGGCGTGGAAGGCGCTGCGGGCCCGTGTCGACGCCCAGCAGGTTGACGGGCCAAAGTCGTCTGCTCTGCACACCGCCGCCATCGGGCAGATGATCGCCACCCTGACCGCAGGTCTTGATCACTGGGGCCTGATCTTCGACCCGTCACCAGAGACGTACTTCTTGGTCATCGGCGCCCTGCAGGAAGCGCCCCAGATGATCGAATTCACCGGGCAACTGCGGGCGCGGGGCGCCAACCTCTTGTCGACGGGGGCTGAGCTGACGCCTACCGATCGTGCCCGTTACGCCGGCCTGACCGACCGGATGCACGACGCCTTCCAGCGGGTGCGGCACAACCTGCAGCGCGCTGCGGAAACCAGCGAAGCCAACGCGGCAGCGTTGAAGAAAACATCGGAGGATCTCGACGCCCTGGGCCAGCGCACGGTGGTCTATGTGCGCCAGCATGTGGTGCAACCCGAACAGCTTCAGCACCCCAGCACCGAGTTTTTCGATGAAATGACGCGCAACATCGACGGCATGTACGCCGCCGTGGACCCGTCGCTGGATGTTCTCAGCCAGAGCCTGCGTGCGCGTGTGGATTCCACGCGCAGCACGCTGGCGTTGATGCTGGCCTTGATCGTGGTGTTCCTGGGCGCCGCCCTGGCCTTTGCCGTGGCCACTGGCCTCTGGGTGCGGCGCTCGTTGGGCGCCGAGCCTGACGATTTGAGCCGCCTGGTCTCTCAAGTGGCTGAGGGCGACTTCACGGCGCGGCTGCCGCGCGGCGATGGGGTGGCTGTCGCTGAACACAGCGTGCTGGCGTCGCTGCAGCGCATGCAGGCCTCCCTCACCCGCGTGGTGAGCTCGGTGCGCGAGAACGCCGAACGCGTGGCTAACTCCAGTCGCGAGATTGCATCGGGCAACCAGGACCTGTCGGCCCGCACCGAGTCGCAGGCCAGCACGTTGGAGCAGACCGCTGCAGCCATGGAGCAGCTGCGCACCACCATTGCCCAGGGTGCCGACAGCGCCACACAGGCCAGCGAGCTGGCAGCCAACGCCAGCAGCATCGCCACCCGTGGCGGTGACTCTGTGAAGGCGCTGGCGGCCAGCATGCAGGAGATCAAACAGAGCGCAGGCCGCATTGCCGACATCATCGGCACCATTGACAGCATCGCATTTCAGACCAACATCCTGGCGCTGAACGCCGCTGTCGAAGCCGCCCGAGCCGGCGAGCAGGGGCGTGGCTTCGCTGTGGTGGCCACCGAGGTGCGCGCGCTGGCTCAGCGTTCGGGGCAGGCGTCCAAGGAGATCCGCACGCTGATCGGTGACAGCGTCGGTCGCATCGACGCGGGCAGCGAGCAAGGCGCTCAAGCTGCAGCGAGCATGCAGGAGATGGTGTCGGCCATCCAGAACGTGTCGACCCTGATCGCCGAGGTCAGTGTCGCAGCGCGCGAACAGAGCTCCGGTGTCGCGCAAGCGGGTGATGCGGTGACGCAGATGGACCAGATGACCCAGCAAAATGCGGCCATGGTGGAGCAAAGCGCCGCTGCGGCGCAGACGCTGGCCGCGCAGGCGCGCGAGCTGAACGAGTCGGTGGCAGCGTTCCGGCTGTAGCTTGGGGCCCGGCCCGGCCAGCTGAGGAGTCCATCACCGCTGATGATCGACGCGCGGGCCGCGCACAAGGTAAGCGCTTGCGGCGACAATCACGGGCATGGCGACCAAGAAATCCAAAGGCCTGGGCATGGGCCTGGAGGCCCTGCTGGGCCCCAAAGTCAGCGACACCCCCCCGAGCACCGCATCGGGCGAAGGCACCCCCTCGACCTTGCGGCTCGACCTCATGCAGCCCGGCAAGTACCAACCGCGCACGCGCATGGACGAGGGCTCGCTGTACGAGCTGGCCGAGAGCATCAAGGCCCAGGGCATCATGCAGCCGATCCTGGTGCGCCCGGTGGGCGGTGGCCGCTACGAGATCATCGCCGGTGAGCGCCGCTCGCGCGCCGCCAAGCTGGCTGGCCTGACCGAGGTGCCCGTGCTCGTCAAGGACGTGCCCGACGAGGCCGCCGCGGCCATGGCCCTGATTGAAAACATCCAGCGCGAAGACCTCAACCCGCTGGAAGAGGCCCAGGGCCTGCAGCGCCTGACGGCCGAGTTCGGCCTCACGCACGAGCAGGCCGCCCAGGCGGTGGGCCGCTCGCGCAGCGCCGCCAGCAACCTGCTGCGCCTGCTCAACCTGGCCGAGCCCGTGCAGTCCATGCTGATGGCCGGTGACCTGGACATGGGCCACGCCCGCGCGCTGCTGCCGCTGGACAAGGCCGTGCAGATCACCACCGCCAACGAGGTGGTGGCCAAGAAACTCAACGTGCGCGAGACCGAAAAGCTCGTCGCCAAGACCCAGGGTCAGGGCCGCCAGACCCCGCTGCTGCGCGTCAAGAGCGAGAAGACGCGGGACCTGCTGCGGCTGGAAGAGGAGCTCTCTGACTTGCTCACCGCGCAAGTGGGCATTCACATTCGTCGCAAGACGCTGCGGGGCGAGCAAGGCGAGCTGACGATCCAGTTCGGCAGCCTTGACGAGCTCAACGGCCTGCTCGACAAGCTGCGCCAGGCCGGTGGCGGCGAGGCGGCCTGAGCCGACGGCGGGTGACCCACCTGCTCGCCAAGGCCCTGAACTGGCCCGTGCCGGCTGTGCTGACCTGGCTGGCAGCCTGGGCCCTGGCCTGGGCATTGCGGGCCGCTGGCGCCCCGCTGTGGGCCGCCCTGGTGCTGCCGACCGCGCTGGGGGCCTGCGCGGCCTTGCTGCCCTTTGTGGCCACCACCGCCTGGCGGCGCGTGTTCGTGGCGGCGGGCTTTCCGATGAGCGTGCTGGCGCTGGGCCTGACCAGCGGCTCAGGCGCGCCAGGCGGGCAGGGTGGGGCGGCCATGGCTTGGTGGTGGCTCGCGCCCCTGGCCCTGCTGCTGCTGGCCTACCCGCGCCGCGCCTGGCGTGACGCGCCCGTCTTCCCGACCCCGCGCGGCGCTTTGCTCGAGCTACCGAAGCACGTGCGGTTGCCGGCAGGCGCGCGCGTGCTCGACGCCGGCTGTGGCATGGGCGACGGCCTCATCGAGCTGCGCCGCGCCTTGCCCGAGGCCCGCCTCGAAGGCGTCGAGTGGAGCGCCCTGTGGCGTGCCGTCAGCGCCTGGCGTTGCCCCTGGGCCACCGTGCGCCGAGGTGACATGTGGGCCGACGATTGGTCGGCCTTCGACCTCGTCTACCTCTTCCAGCGACCGGAGTCCATGCCGCGCGCCATGGACAAGGCCCGACGCGAGATGCGCCCGGGCAGCTGGCTGGTCAGCCTGGAATTCGAGGCGCGCGACGCCGAGGGGCGGGCCTGGACGCCGGCGGCGCGCTGGGACCTGGCGGGCGAGCGCCCGGTGTGGGTCTACTGCATCCCCCGGCGATGAGGCGCACCCGCATGTGACGAGCTTCGTCGCAACAGCCACGGACTGACGGGGTTGATCTGCGCCGTCTACACTGCAAACTTTTGTAAGCTCCGCCCATGTCGTCGATGCCCGATTCCCCGCCCGGCTCCGCCGCGCCCTTCACGCCGGAGGAATACCGCGCTGCGCTGGGCCAGTTCGCCACCGGCATCACCATCGTGACGGCGCGGGCCGCTGATGGGCGCCTGCTGGGCCTGACGGCCAACTCCTTCAACTCGGTGTCGCTGTCGCCACCGCTGGTGCTGTGGAGCCTGTCACGGCAGTCCAGCTCGATGCCGGGCTTCCTGGGCGCCACGCACTACGCCATCAACGTGCTGGCGGCCGACCAGCGCCTGCTGGCCGAGCGCTTTTCGCGCAAGGGCATCGACCGCTACGAGGGCGTGGCCTGGCGGGCGGGCCTGACGGGCGCGCCGGTCATCGATGGCGCCGTGGCCGTGTTCGAGTGCCGCCACCGCAGCCAGCACGACGAGGGCGACCACGTGATCTTCGTGGGCGAGGTCGAGCACTGCCGGCGCCGCCTCGGTGCTGCGCCGCTGGTGTTCCACGGCGGGCGCTTCGTCACCGACTTCGCGGGCTGATCAGGGCACCTCGCCCCGCGCGCAGCAGTCCAGCAGGTTGAGCAGCCGCGAGACATCCAGCGGCTTGGTCAGGTACTCGACGAAGCCGCGCTGGCGCGCCTCGGCGATCTGGTCGGGCATGACGTCCGCTGACAGCGCCACGCGCGGGATCATCGCCGTGTTCGCGTCCATCATCAGCGCGTCAGAGACGTCCAGGCCGCTCATGTCGCCCAGGTGCATGTCCAGCAGCAGCAGGTCGGGCGGCTCGGCGCGGGCCATGGCGATGGCCGTGTGGCCGTCGCGCGCGATCTCCAGGTGCCATTGCGGCCGCATGCGCATGACCTGGCGCAGCAACTCGACGTTGATGGCGTTGTCTTCGGCGTAGAGCAGGGTGAGCGTGGCGTCGACCCCGGTGTCCAGGCTGCCGAAGTTGGTGCGCACGCGTTGACCGAAGTCGCTGTCTTCGGCCTCGGTCTGGCGCTCGGCGCGTGGCAGCCAGATGCGAAAGCGCGTGCCCGCGTCGGGCTGGCTGCTGACCTCGATGCGGCCCTGCATGAGCTCGACCAGCCGCTTGACGATGACCAGGCCGATGCCCGTGCCTTCGATGGGTGTGCGCTCGGCGCCCAGTCGGTTGAAGGGCTCGAAGAGGTGGGCGAGCTGTTGTGCGTCCATGCCGCGGCCGGTGTCGCTGACGCTGATGACGACCTCGTCACCCACGCCCATGGCCTCGACCAGCACCTGGCCCGAGCGGCGGTTGTACTTGATGGCGTTGCTCAGCAGGTTGACCAGCACCTGGCGCAGCCGCAACTGGTCGGCGCGCACGCGCAGGCCGGTCTCTGGCGGGGTGGCCAGCAGTTGCACGCTGGCATCGGTGGCCTGGTTGCTGGTCATGGCCAGTGCGGCCTCGATGACGTCGCCCACGGCCAGCGGCTCGATCGACATGGGCAGGCTGCCGGCCTCGATGCGCGAGAGGTCGAGCACGTCGGTGAGCATGGCCAGCAGGTGGGCGCCCGCGCGTTCGATGTGCGCCACCTTCGTGCGCTGGTCGTCGTGCAGCGGGTGGCGTGGGTCGACCCGCAGCAGCTGCGCGAAACCCAGCATGGCGTTGAGCGGCGTGCGCAGCTCGTGGCTCATGCGCGAGAGGAACTCGGTCTTGGCCTTGCTGGCGCGCTCGGCCGCGCGCGCCGAGCTCATGGCCTCCTGCATGCGCTGGCGCTCGCTGATGTCCTCGATGACGGCCACCAGCTCGCGCGGCTGGCCATCGTCTTCGCGCAGCAGCACCACGTTGATGGCGGCCCACACCACCTGGCCATCGGGGCGCACGTAGCGCTTCTCGGTCTGGAAGCCCTCCTGGCGGCCGGCCAGCACGCTTTCGAGGTGGGCGCGCGAGGGCGCGACGTCCTGCGGGTGGGTGATGTCGTCGGCGTGCAGGCCGACGAGCTGGCTCGGCTGGCGCCCGACGATGTCGGCGAAACGCTGGTTGACCTCGAGGATGCTGCCCGACAGGCTCAGGCGGGCCATGCCGATGCCGGCGCGGCTGAAGATCAGGCGATAGGGGGCCTCACGGCGATCGGCGAGGGCCTGGTGCGGGTCGACCAGCAAGTCGTCGATCGGGGCAGGCGGTGTGCCGGGTGGCTGGCTGGGCATGGGCGGCAGGAAGCGTCACCACCCACGGCCCCGCGACTGCCCGACCCCTTGACGGGTCGTTCGATCAGGCGGCGGCCGCCTCCACTGCATCGCGTCGGGGGTGGTGTGCCCGGCGTGACCGTCATGTTTTCATCGGTTGCAAGTGAATGTGTCAGGCCTCGTCCGCAAGGATGAGGCAGACGACCCATTCAACTCGCAGCGAGGATAACCCGTCTGCGGCGCCGGCAACAAGTGCCTTTGCAGAAGGGTGTTTCAGGATGCAGGCATGTCTTCGTCGTCCTCGCTGCTCTCGCTCAGCAGCGCCGCGGCCACCAGGCTGGCGCCATCGGCGCTGCCATCGGGCAGGGGCTGGGCATCGCGAGGCGGCTCGGGACGACGCTGCGGCGGTCCGTGGTGGATGACGGTGCGGTTGCGGCCAGCGGCCTTGGCTTCGTACAGCGCTCGGTCGGCCCGTTCGATGCAGACGTCCAGCGGCTCGCCCGAGTCGTAGGCCGTCAGCCCTGCAGAGAAGGTGGTCCGCAGTTCGGGCACCTCGTTGGACAGGCGCGCATCGGTCAGCAGCTCGCGCACGCGGTCCAGCCCGATCTGGGCTTGTTCGGCCGTCGTGTCGTTGAGCAGCAGCAGGAACTCCTCGCCGCCCCAGCGGGCCAGCACGTCGGTGTCGCGCAGGCCTTGCTGCGCCACGGCGGCGAATCGGCGCAGCACCTCGTCGCCCACGCCGTGCCCGTGCGTGTCATTGACGCGCTTGAAGTGATCGAGGTCGATGATGGCCAGGCAAAAGCGATGAAAGCCCGAGCGCTGCAGGCGTTTGCGGTGTTGCTGCAGCACGTCCATCATGTGGCGGCGGTTGACCAGGCCGGTGAGCTCGTCGCGCGTGGCCAGGATCTGGATGCGCGTGAGCGCCTGGGCCAGGTCGTCCTTTTGGCTCTGCAGGCGTTCGCGCATGCTGCTGAGCTGCGCGGCCAGGCGCGAGATGGTCGGCACGATGGCCGCCGTCAGCACGAAGTGCACGATCT
The DNA here is from genome assembly GCF_002328915.1 of Aquabacterium sp. UBA2148. Classification (NCBI taxonomy): domain Bacteria; kingdom Pseudomonadati; phylum Pseudomonadota; class Betaproteobacteria; order Burkholderiales; family Sphaerotilaceae; genus Aquabacterium; species Aquabacterium sp. UBA2148. Next base: position 9,136 of record NZ_DCXA01000222.1, on the reverse strand, counting down.
CGAGCTTGAAGGGGTAGTTGACCGGGTCGGTCTGCATCTTGATGAGCTGGGCGCAACCCATCAAGCCCACCGTGTAGGTGGCCGCGATGCGCGCACCCTTGGCGCTCAGGTTGAAGACACCGAAGACCAGCACCAGCACCAGCAGCATCATGGTCGAGCCATGGAACGGGCCGGTGATGGAGTAGGCGCCGATGATGATGGTCAGCGCCGCCAGGATCTGGGGCAGGGTCAGGGCCGGGTCGTCAAAGCGCTTGTTCAGGCCCGAGCGCAGCATCCCGTACCAGAAGCTGCAGTTCAGGGCGATGGCCAGGCACAGCAGCCAAACGTCGTGGAAGGACATGAAGCCCATCCAGGCGGCGTAGATGGTCGTCAGGGCGCAGGCCCCAAAGACATTGGCCGCCAGCAGCGAGCGCTTGATGCGCAGTCGCTGCCGTGAGTCGCTGCTGAACAGCCAGGTGGACCAATTCGATTTGGCGGCGGATTCCATGAGGTTGTTGACCACTGTTGGAAGCGACTTCGAGGCCTGAGGAGGGCCCTGAATCAGGGTCAACCCGCAGGTGTGCGCGCCGCGGCGCTGTGAATTCAGAAAATTTGAATCAAGGGGACAAACCCGCTCAACCCAACTGAAGCCAGGGACCGTACGCTTCACATTGTGATCCACAAGCCCCCGAGGTGGTGTGCCATGAAACCCGTGTCTTCCCCTGCCAGTTCACCCGCTGCTCGCTACACGCTCACGGCCATCGCCTTGCATTGGGTGCTGGCCGTGGCCATCCTCTCCGCGTTTGGCGTGGGGCTGTACATCGAGGGCCTGCCGTTCTCGCCGGCCAAGCTCAAGCTCATCAACTGGCACAAGTGGGCCGGGGTGACGATCCTGTTCCTGTCGGTGCTGCGCCTGCTGTGGCGCCTGACGCACCGCCCGCCCGCCTTGCCCGCCAGGATCGAGTCGGCCATGCCGGGCTGGCAACGCGCCGCCCACCACGGCACCCACCACCTGATGTACCTGCTGTTCTTCGCCGTGCCGCTGCTGGGCTGGGCTTACAGCTCGGCCAAGGGCTTCCCCATCGTGTGGTTCGGCGTGCTGCCGCTGCCTGACCTGGTGGCGCCGAACCCGGAGCTGGCCGAGGTCATCAAACCGTTGCACGGCCTGGCGGCCTGGGGGCTGATTGGACTGGTGGTGCTGCACGTGGGCGCTGCGCTCAAGCACCAGTTCATCGATCGCGACGGTTTGCTGGAACGCATGCGCCCCGGTCGCAAGGCCTGAGGGCTCGGGCACCGCGACCTGGGCGCGGCCCCTGCTTGCCGATGCATTTTCTCCCTCTCCCACTGGAGCCTGACATGACTGTTTCTTCTCGCTTGCGTGCATGGCGCTTCGGCGCCGCCGGCCTCTTGCTTGCCTCGCTGAGCCCGATCGCTGGTGCGGCCAGCCCTGTCATCACCCTGGTGGCACCGCAAAGCGAGGTGGGCTTCACCATCAAGCAGATGGGGGTGCCGGTCAGCGGGCGCTTCAAGCGTTTTGCCGTTCAGACCAACTTCGACCCGAAGTCGCCGCAGACCAGCCAGGTCGCCCTGCGCTTCGAGCTGGCCAGCGCCACCATCAGCGCCGACGCCGACCCCGAGCTGGGCAAGCCCGACTGGTTCGCCACCGCCAAGTTCCCGCAAGCCACTTTCCAGTCCACGGGCATCAAGGCCCTGGGCGGCGGCAAGTTCGAGGTGGCTGGCAAGCTGAGCATCAAGGGCAGCAGCCGTGACGTGGTCGTGCCGATGCAGCTGGCGCAAGCCGGTGGCGTCAGCACCGTCACCGGTGGCTTGCCGATCAAGCGCCTGGACTTCAAGGTGGGCGAGGGCGACTGGGCCGACACCTCCTTCGTTGCCAACGACGTCCAGGTCAAGTTCAAGCTCGTGCTGCAGGGCGTGCCTGCGCAGTGAGCGAGGCCACCGCTTGGTCCCGTTTCCCGTCAACGCCGTCTTCGTTTTCCACTCGGTCGATCTCTTGCGACCTTGCTTGACCTGTTCGACCTTTTTCTTGCCTTCCCCCTTCACCCAAGGAGCCACTCCATGATCCGCACCATCAACGTGACCCGCCTGTTCGCCGCCACCGCCCTGGCTTCGGCTTTCGCCACCTCGGCCTTTGCGGCACCCGAGAGCTACGGCGTCGAGCCCAACCACACCTACGCGAACTTCTCGTACAACCACATGGGCTTGTCGACCCAGATCAGCAAGTTCAACAAGACCAGCGGCACCATCGTGTACGACAAGGCTGCCAAAACCGGCTCGGTGGACATCACCATCGACATGACCTCGGTCGACACCGGCTCGAACCTGTTCAACAGCCACATCCAGGGCGCCGACTTCCTGGACACGGGCAAGTTCCCGACCGCGACCTTCAAGTCGACCAAGGTGGTGTTCGAGGGTGACGCCCCCGCGACCATCGAAGGCAACCTGACCATCAAGGGCGTGACCAAGCCCGTGGTGTTGAAGGTGAGCCACTTCGCCAACATGGCCCATCCGATGGCCAAGAAGGACGCCATCGGCGCCAACGCCAGCACCCTGATCAAGCGCAGCGACTTCGGTGCCGGCAAGTACGCCCCGATGGTGGGCGACGACGTCACCATCACCATCTCGCTGGAAGCCATCCAGCAGTGACGAGCTGAAGCTCAGGCCGCCACGGCCGATGCCGTTGGCGGCAGGTGCCTTTGCAGCACCGCCAGCAGTTCTTCCACCCGAAAGGGCTTGGGCAGGTGGTCGTCCATGCCGGCTGAGAGGCAACGGGCGCGGTCGGTGCTCAACGCATTGGCCGTCAGGGCCACGACCGGGATCGGTTCGAGCCGTTGGTCGTTTTCCCAGCAGCGCAGGCGGCGCGTGGCCTCCATGCCGTCGAGTTCGGGCATCTGCAGGTCCATCAGCACCAGGTCGAAGGGCCGCTCCAGGTGCTGCAACAAGGACAGCGCCTGCGCACCGTCTTCGGCGCGCGTGACGTCCAGGCCCAGGCGGGCCAGGTTGGCTTCGGCCACGAGGGCGTTGACCGGGTTGTCTTCGACGAGCAGGATGCGGCCGCTCATGCGCGGCACCGCCGAGGCGCCGGGCTCGTTGCCCGCCGATGTGGCCTGGGCCACGGCGAAGGCGGGCATCGGTGAGGCCGAGAAGACCGCCGCAGCGGGCGCCTGGGCCGGCGTGGCCACGGGGTGCAGGGGCACCTTCAGGGTGAACACAGAGCCTTTGCCGACTTCGCTGTCGCAGGCCACGTCACCGCCCATGGCGCGGGCGATCTCGCGCGTGATGGTCAGGCCCAGGCCGGTGCCCTTGTGGCGGCGCACGAAGCTGCCGTCGACCTGGTGGAAGGCGTCGAAGATGAGCCCGAGCTGGTCGGCCGGGATGCCGACGCCCGTGTCCTGGATGTGGAAGGTGACCGTGCTGCCACCGCCTTGGGGTTCGGTGGCCACGCGCACGCGGATCTCGCCGAGGTCGGTGAACTTGATGGCGTTGCCCAGCAGGTTGTGCAGCATCTGGCGCAGGCGCGAGGCGTCGCCGCTGACCCAGCAGGGCTGGGGCAGGCGCACGTCGGCCAGCAGGCGCAGGCCCTTTTCCTGGGCGGTGACGCGTTGCAACTCGATGATCTCGTCGATCAGGGTGCGCAGGTCGAACGTGGCGTGCTGGATCTGCAGCTTGCCCGCTTCGATGCGCGAGAAGTCGAGCACGTCGTTGATGATGTGCAGCAGGTGTTCGCCGGCGCGTTCGATCAGCTCGACCTGGTGACGCGACTCGTGCAGCACGCCGGGGCGCTCGGGCAGGCGGTCGCGCAGCAGGCGCGCCAGGCCCAGGATGCCGTGCAGCGGCGTGCGCATTTCGTGGCTCATGGTGGCCAGGAACTGGTCTTTGACGGCGCTGTGGCGCTGGGCCAGCACCAGGGCGTGCGTGCGCTCGCGGGCGATGCGGTCGGTGGTGAAGCGCAGCCACAGCAGCTCGGTGATGCGGCGCTCGGCGCGGCGGCTCTCGAACAGCATCAGCGCCATCAGGGAGAGCAGGCCCAGGCCGCCGAAGAAGCCGTAGGTGTCCTGCCGCGACAGCAGCATCAGGCTGGCGGGCACCAGGGTGGGCAGGTTGGTGGCGAGGTTGGGCCGCAGGTGGGCCTGCAACGTGAAGGTGCCGACCGCGCAGGCGCCCACCAGGGTGGAGGCGAGCACCGAACTGGTGACCATGTCCTCGATGGGCATCATCATGCCGATCAGTCCCCAGCAGCCACCGTGCAAGGCGCACATCAGGGTCAGGCTTTGCAGCCACATGGGGTGGTCGCGCTGGCTGCTGCGGCGGTAGGCGCGCAGGTGCAGCAAGCGCACCATGGACGCCAGCACGCACAGCGCTGCCCAGGCGATGGCCCAGCTGCGACCGGTCTGGTCGGAGATGGCCACGGCCAGCGCCACACAAACCAGGGCGCTGACGACGGACACCGGCACCGTGGGCGCGAACAGCATGCGGATGCGCTCACCCCGGATCTGGCGGTTGAGCTCAGGGTCTTCGGGCTCGGTGTGGGGCTCGCCCCCGAGCAGGGGGAGCATGAAGGCGGGGAAACCGAAAGGCATGCTGGCTGGCCTGCCCTGCAAGCGCTCCGCAGTGCGTTGCCCAGGCTGCCCTGATGTTTGTCAATTAGGACACCGATCCTGCGACGGCTGGCAGGTCATGTCAACGGGACAAACATCGGGACACGCCGTTTTGCCACCCCGTGAAACCGGGGTGCACACGCCGTGGGCGGCTCAGACCTCGCCGGAGCCGAGGTTCAGGCGTTCGCAGACCCGCATGGTGGCCAGCTGGAAGGCCTGGAAGTGCAGGCCAACCTGGTGCGAAATCGGCTCGAGCTCGGCCCAGACGCTGGCCGGGTCGCTGGAGCGCACCGGGTTGAGCAGCAGGGCGTCCACCGCAGCGCTGATGGTCAGCAGCTTTTGCACGGGGGGGCGCTCCTGGGCCCACTGCGTGGGGCTGTTCGGGCGGGCGCGCACGCAGTCACTGACCTCGCGCGAGAGGCCCCAGGACTGGCACAGCGCGCCGCCCAGGGCGGAGTGGCTCACGCCGAAGGCTTCGATCTCGGCCGCGCAAAGCATCGACTCGTCGGCCGGATCGACCTCGAGCGCGGCATAGCGCTGGCGGTCGTAGGCGTAGAGCACGGCTCGCCCGCTTTCGGCGAACAGGCCGGTGGTGTGCGCCAGCCAGGGGTCGACGTCGAGCTGGCGGGCGATGCGGCCCATGGCCAGGCCGCGAACGCCTGCGCGGTCCCAGATGCTTTGCAGCAGCGGGCTGGGCGGGAAGGCGCCACGCAGGCCGATTTCATAGGTCAGGCCCGCTACCTGCGCCATGCCCAGGTAGCGGATGCCCTCGTGCACGGTCTCGACGCGCTTGAGCAGGCCGAACAGCGCCGAGTTCACCGTGCGCACCACCGCCGAGGACAGGGCCATGTCGGTCTCGATCAGGGCGGCGAGCTGGTCCGTCGAGCTGTTCTCGTCGGACATCAGCAGGGACAGCTTGACCAGCGTGCTCGGACAAGCCGGCAGGTCGATGTTCAGGTTGCGCAGTTGGGGAGAGATGCTCATGGCGGGAAACCTCGGTCGCTTGCCCGCAGTCTAGGCGCGTGACCGT
>NZ_DCXA01000222.1:1245-3435 GCF_002328915.1 Aquabacterium sp. UBA2148 | reverse complement strand
GCGCCGCGAACCGTGAAACAGTTCGCGTCCAAGCTGCCTTTATGGGCTTTCAGCGAGGGATGAAGCGCCGCCTGACCACCGGCCCGCCCGGGCGCAGCAGGCCCTGGGCTTTGCGGAACTCGCTGGGCGGCACGCCCTTCCAGCGGCGGAAGGCCTCGATGAAGGTGGTGACGTCGGCGTAGCCCAGGCGCTCGGCGATTTCCGAGTGCGTGAGGGAAGCGGTGGTCATCAGCTCTTCGGCCAGGGTGGAGCGCACCTCTTCAAGCAAGGTGCGAAAGGACGCGCCCTCGGTGGTGAGGTGGCGGCGCAGCGTGCGCGAGGTGATGTTCATCTCGGCGGCGATGGCTTCCATGTCCGGGATGCGGCCGGGCGTGCGCATCAGGCGGTCGCGCACCTGGGCGGCCACGCCGGTGCGGCTGCTGCGTGCGTCGACCAGCTTCTTGCACATCTGCTCGCACAGGGCGGCGGTGTGTGGGTCGGCCTGGGGCAGCGGCTCGTGCATCAGCGAGGCGGCGAAGACGCTGCGGTCGTGCGCCTGGCCGAACTGCGGGCGCACGCCGAAGAGCTCGGTGTAGGCCTGGGTGAGTTCGGCCGAGGGCTCGGCGCGGCGCATTTGCACCGCCTGGTAGGGCATGGGCTGGCCCAGGATCTCGCGCTGCAAGGTGAGCACGGCGGCGCGGTCGCGGTCGACGATGAACTGACGAACCTCGGGTGGCAGGTGGTCGGCGTGGTAGGTCACGAACACCTGCTCGCCCACCTGCTCGACCTCGTTGGTGGTCAGCGAGAAGGTCTGGTTGAGCATGCGCGAGGCCATGCTCACGGCCATGCCCAGCGTGGGGCTGGAGAGCACGGCGTAGCCCCACAGGCCGTAGGTGGTGACGTGGTAGCGGCAGCCGGCTTCGATGCCCAGCGTGGGCACGTGGGGCAGGGTGCTGATCAGGTTGCGGATGACCTGGATTTCTTGCTGGGCTTCGATCTCGCCCTTGGGGTCTTCCAGCTGGGCGCGGCTCAGGCCGGTGTGCAGCAGGAGCTGTTCCAGGCTCAGGCCATGGTCCTGGCCGAGTTGGCACAACACACGGGCCGTGGCCATGCCTCGGCGGAAATCCCACAACTGCCTGGGAAGGCTTTTGGCGTTCATGGCCACATCCAAACGAGTCACATTCTCATCCGATTATGTCCGAGGCTCCAAAGACCTTGGTCGTCCAATTGTTGTCCAACTGAACAATACCGTGAGATTCGTCAGGTGTTCGTCGATTCAACCCTTGCGGACGATGGCCAGGCCCTTGAGGTATTCGCCTTCGGGGAAGGTGATGGTGGTCGGGTGGTCGCAGGTGGCCTCCAGGCGGCGCAGCAGGTAGCCGTCGACCTGGGCGTCCAGGCCGGCGCCCGCGACGATTTTGTGAAAGAGGTCGGCGCTGATGCCGCCCGAGCAGGAGAAGGTCAGCAGCAGGCCGCCTGGGTTCAGCAGCTTGAGGGCCAGCCGGTTGATGTCCTTGTAGGCGCGGCTGGCGCGGTCGGCGTGGGCGGCGCTGGGGGCGAATTTCGGGGGGTCGAGCACGATGGCGTCGAAGCTGCGGCCTTCTTGCAGGAACTGGCGCAGCGTGGCGTTGACGTCGGCATCCAGCGCGGTGTGCGCAGCGGGGTCGAAGCCGTTGAGGGCGACGTGGTTCGTGGCGCGCACCAAAGCGGGGCCTGATGAGTCGACGCTGGTGACCTGCGATGCGCCGCCGGCCAGGGCGGCCACGCTGAAGCCGCCGGTGTAGCTGTAGCAATTGAGCACGGTCTGGCATCCCAGCTCGCGCACCAGTTTGGCGAACAGGCCGCGGTTGTCGCGCTGGTCGAGGTAGTAGCCGGTCTTGTGGCCCTCGGCGACGTCGAGCGTGAGCTTCCAGCCGTTTTCGTCGATGGTGACTTCGGTGGGGCGCTGGTGGCCGCTGGGGGCATCGGGGTGGCGCAACCAGCCGGTGACCGGCGCCAGGCCTTCGAGGCCACGCACGCTGACGTCGGAGCGCTCGTAAATGAAGGGGCAGCCGGTGGCCGCGACGAGTGCGTCGGCGATGGCGTTCTTCCAGCGCTCGGTGCCGCAGCTCAGGAACTGCGCCGAAAGCACGTCGTCGTACTGGTCGACGACGAGGCCGGGCAGGCCATCGGCTTCGCCGTGGATCAGGCGCACGCCGTTGGAGGCGATGG
>NZ_DCXA01000222.1:0-1207 GCF_002328915.1 Aquabacterium sp. UBA2148 | reverse complement strand
CAGTTGGAGGCGATGGCCAGGCGCCGGCGCAAGGCCACCGCGGCTTGCACGCGGCGGGCGAAGAACGAGGCGTCGATGCGCTCGGCCTCGTCGAAGCTCCAGGCGCGCACGCGGATCTGTGAGCTGGGGCTGAAGGCGGCCCAGCACAGGAACTGGCCGTCGTGGGACTGCACGCGCACGGTCTCACCCGCATCACCGCCGCCCTTGGCGATGCTGCCCTGGAAGACCCAGGGGTGTCGGCGCAGCAAGGAGCGCTCTTTGCCTTCGCGCAGGGTGATCGTTTTCATCGTCGGGGTCCGCAGTTCGCATGCAAACCCCCGATTCTCCTCCAAGGCCTCCGGCTTGGGGCCGGGGCGCGGCCTCAGCTTGCGATCACGCCGGGCTCTGCTCGGGCGGGCTCACGCGGCCCGCCGAGGCGGTGGGCTGGGCGGCGCCTGCGTAGGCGCCCAGGATGGCCTGGTCCAGGCGCGCGGGGCTCAGGCGCTCGCGCACCTGCTGGCGCGCGGCCTGGCCGAGCTTGTCGCGCAGGGCCGGGTCGTCGATGAGGCGGCTGACCTGGGCCAGGGCTTCTTCTTCCGAGCGGTAAAGCAGGCCGGTGGCGCCGTCGCGGATCAGGTCGCGGTGGTGAGGCGTGTCGGCGGCCACGCAAGGCAGGCCCAGGGCCATGGCCCAGCTCAGCATGACGGGGAACTGCTCTGCCTCGCTGGCGGCCATGAAGATCCAGCCCGCAGACAGGCGCGAGATGAGCTCGGTGGTTTCGTCGATGGCGTAGCCGCCCACGTTGGCCGCCTTCAGGCGTGCGGCGGTGAGCTCGTCGGTGGGGCCGAACCAGTTGAAGCTCAGGCCCAGCTCGGCGGCGCTGAGCAACACCGCCAGGCGGCAAAACAGCTCGACCGAGCGCGGATTGCCTTCCGCGTCACCCGAGACGAGCAGGGGGCGGCGGGCTTCGTGGCGTTCGGCGTCGAAGAAGCGCTCGTCCACGGGTGTCTCGGCCGTTTTGATGGCGGCCGCCACCAGGCCTTTGAGCCGCTGGGCATCGGACAGGCTGCTGGCGATGACCTCGGGTTGGCGCACGCCGGCCAGCGACATCAGCGCGCCCACGGTGGTCTGCAGTGGGCGCAGCAGGCCCAGCGTGCGCGAGCCGTGAGGCGAGTAATAGACGCGGGTCTCGCGCGGCAGCAGCCGGCCCATGCGCGTGCCCAGCGCC
>NZ_DCXA01000330.1:925-5502 GCF_002328915.1 Aquabacterium sp. UBA2148 | reverse complement strand
GAGCGCTGGGTGCCCAGGGCTCAGCCGGGAGTCCGCAATTGACAGGGAGTCGGGAGGCACCAGGGCACTCACCTTTGAGCGAGGTGCCTGCTGCACAGTTGGCGCCGATGTCTCTGCATCGGGGGAGGTGGCGATGGATGTGATGTGGTGGGGGGCGCCGCTGTGGATGGCGCTGGCGGTGCTGGGTTTGATGGGGCTGTCTGCGGTGACGCGGGCCTTTTTTTTCCTGACGCGTGAGCCGATTCGTTTGCCGACTTGGGCCTTGCAGGGGCTGAAGTACGCGCCGTTGGCGGCCTTGACAGCGATCATCGCGCCTGAAATTGTGCTGCCCTTGTCTGGCAGCGAGACGGGGTGGCTCGACCCTAAGTGGGCTGCAGCGCCAGCGGCGGCGGCCTGGGCCTGGTGGCGCAAGGACATGCTCAGCACCATTTTGGTCGGCATGGCGGTGTACTTGGCGCTCAAGCTGGGGGTGGGTTGGTGAAAGGGGCGGGGATCCTGCAGGCTGGGGTTTTCTATAATCCCGAGGTTTTGTCCCCAGCATTCACCGACACCGCGCACGCGGCCGACACTATGAACATCATCCGATTCGAAGACCTCGTCGCTCAGGGCCAAGCCTCGGGCAAGCGCGTGTTCATCCGCGCCGACTTGAACGTGCCGCTGGACGACGCCGGCAACATCACCGAAGACACCCGCGTGCGCGCTTCGGTGCCGGCCATCGAGCTGGCGCTCAAGGCCAACGCTGCCGTGATGGTGACCTCTCACCTGGGGCGCCCGACCGAAGGCGAGTTCAAGCCCGAGGATTCGCTGGCTCCGGTGGCCAAGCGCCTGGGCGAGTTGCTGGGCCGCGAAGTGAAGTTGGTGAGCAACTGGGTGGATGGCGTGGACGTGGCCCCGGGTCAGGTCGTGCTGCTGGAGAACTGCCGCCTCAACAAGGGCGAGAAGAAGAACAACGAAGAGCTGTCCAAAAAGCTGGCAGCGCTGTGCGACATCTTCGTGCACGACGCCTTCGGCACCGCTCACCGCGCAGAGGCGACCACCTACGGCATCGCCCAGTTTGCCAAGGTGGCTTCGGCTGGCCCGCTGCTGGCCGCCGAGATCGACGCCATCAACAAGGCGTTGGCCGCGCCCAAGCGTCCGTTGATCGCCATCGTGGCCGGCTCGAAGGTGTCGACCAAGCTGACCATCCTGGAGTCGCTGTCGAAGAACGTGGACGGCCTGATCGTGGGCGGTGGCATTGCCAACACCTTCATGCTGGCCGCTGGCCTGAAGATCGGCAAGTCGTTGGCCGAGCCGGACCTGATCGGTGCGGCCAAGGCCGTGATCGAGTCGATGAAGGCGCGTGGCGCCGAGGTGCCCATCCCCGAAGACGTGGTGGTGGCCAAGACCTTTGCGGCCGATGCGCCGGCCACCGTCAAAGCCGCCACGGATGTGGCCGACGATGACATGATCCTGGACATCGGGCCGAAGACGGCCGCCAAGCTGGCCGCGCAGCTCAAGGCCGCCGGCACGGTGGTGTGGAACGGCCCGGTGGGCGTGTTCGAGTTCGCGGCCTTCGAGCATGGCACCAAGGCCATCGCGCAGGCGATCGCCGAGTCGAGCGCCTTCAGCATCGCCGGTGGTGGCGACACGCTGGCGGCCATCGCCAAGTACGGCATCGAAAAGGACGTGGGCTACATCTCGACCGGTGGTGGTGCCTTCCTGGAAGTGCTGGAAGGCAAGACGTTGCCGGCGTTCGAGATCTTGACCCAGCGCGCAGCGGGTTGACGCCGGTGGTTCAGGCGCGCGCCTTCGGTCGCAGGTGTCTGCGAGTCACCCGCCTCCTTGCGCAACCCGTTGAGGTAAGCGGGGCGCCGCAAGGCCCTGACCGCTGACACTCAAGGCAAAAGGCCTCCCGAGCATGGGAGGCCTTTTGGTTTTCAGCGCCTGACCGACGACGCGTGACCGACGCCTGCAGGGCGCGGATTCAGGCGCCCGCTGCGTGCAGGACCTCGCCCGCCTGGATCGGGTCGCCCGTGCGGTTGAAGGTGTCGAGCCAGAGGTGGTAGGTGCGCATCTGGCCGGCGTGCCAGGGATGAAAGCCGGGCTTGTAGTACTGCAGGTAGTGGCCCAGGATCGGCATGTACAGGCCACCCGGCTTGAAGATCCACCACATGCCCTGGGCCATGAGCTTGAAGCGCTGCCAGCCTTTGAAGCCGTCGACCTTGAGCATGTAGCGCGTGGTCAACAGCGAGTGGATGTTGAAGCCGAGGGTGACCACGGCCATGGCCCAGACGCGGCGCAGGTAGCCCACCTTGGCGACCTTTTGCATGACGTCGAAGGCCACGGCCTTGTGCTCGATCTCTTCCATGGCGTGCCAGGCGTACATGGCGCGCATGCGCGGGTCTGCCTGGGCCAGCACTTCTTTCTTCTCGAAGAAGCTGTGGGCCATGATGGCGGTCATGTGCTCGGCGGCGGCGGTTTCGGCCAGCGTCTGCTTTTTGGGCAGGTATTTGCGCAGCACGTTGAACAGCATGTTGTGCGTGAAGCGCTCGAGCGCGTCGACGTCGATGCCCTGGGCCTTGAGGCGGTTGTTGTACAGGCTGTGCACGATGCCGTGCTGGCCTTCCTGGCGCATGAAGTCCTTGATTTCGGCCAGCAGTTTGGGGTCGCTGACCTGGTCGCGGTAATCGCGCACGCAGGAGATGAAGTAGCGCTCACCTTCAGGGAAGATGGTGGACATCGCGTCGAAGAAACGGGTCTTGAACGCGTCGCCGCCGAACCAGTACTTCGGGATGTCGCCTTCGAGGTCGAAGTCGAGCTTTTCGCGCGGGACGATGGGGTGGTCTTGGCTCATGGCAGGGCTCCTGTCAGGCTCCGGGCGATGTTCAGCCGTGTTGCTGGCTCAAGGCCAGGCGGTTGCCGGCTTCGATGGGGTTGCCGGTTTCCTTGAGCAGCTTGAGCCAAGGCTCGTAGCTGGGCACCACGGGCTCTTGCCAGGGGTGGAAGCTGGGCTTGAGGTAGCTGAAGTACTTGCCCATCATGGGCATGAAGATGCCGCCGGGCTTGTAGAGCCACCACAGGCCCTTGGCCCAGATCTTGGTGCGCTCCCAGCGGCTGAAGCCATCGACCTGGAACATGTGCTTCATGATCCGGAAGACGTGGTAGGGGAACAGGGCCGTGACCAGCAGCATGGAGCTGATGCGGGTCCAGTAGCTGGCCTTGGCGTGGTCAACCAGCACGTCATAGGCGACGCCCTTGTGCTCCATCTCTTCCATGGCGTGCCAGACGTAGAGGGCGCGGATGCGCTCGTCGGCGTTGGCGAAGATGGCGGGTCGCTCGACGAAGCAGTCGGCCATGATGGCGGTGATGTGCTCGGAGGCCGTGGTGATGCCCAGGGTGAACTCGCGAGAAAAGACCTTGCGGATGATGCCGAAGAGGCGGTGCTCCTGGCCTTTGAGGATGGCGTCGACGTCAACCCCCTGGGCTTTGAGGCGGTTGTTGTACTGCGTGTGCAGCATGCTGTGCTGGGCTTCCTGGCGGGTGAAGTCCTTGATTTCCTGCAGCAGCTTGGGGTCGTCGATGCGGTCCTTGAAGTCGCGCACGCAGGTGATGAAGAACTTCTCGCCCACCGGGAACAGCGTGGACAGGGCGTCGAAGAAACGCGTTTTGAACGGGTCGTTGTCCAGCCAGTACTTGGGGATGTTGCCGTCCAAGTCGAAGTCCAGCTTTTCGCGCGGGACGATCGGGGGTGGGGTCTGTTGTTCGTGTTGCATGGTTTGTCTCCTCGGACGCGTTGCGCCTGACTACATGAAGCAATCGGTCTGATGAGTCCGAACTGTAGGCAGCGCACCCCGGGAAGACCATGCAAGGCAGCGACAGAAAGCGAAATTTCGCGACATCGTCCCACTAGGGAAAACGCGTGGTATCGGGTTTGCCGCGGTTTCAGCTTGACCGGCTGGGGCGCACGGTCCCCGCGTGTGGGTGGGCTGGTGCGGCTTCGATCAGCGCAGGGCTTTGCGGAATTGGCTGGGGGTCTGACCAGACCACCGCGTGAAGGCAAGCGTGAAGCTGCGCCGGTCCGTGAAACCCAGCCGCTCGCTGATGTCTTCGATGCTGAGCTCGGGCTGGCGCAGCCAGGCTTGTGCCAGGCGATGTCGCACGCGGGACTGGATGGCCGAGTGGCTGTCGCCGATGTCCTTGAGCCGGCGTTGCAGGGTGCGGGGGTGCAGGCCCAGTTCCTGGGCCAGGGCCTCGACACCCAGTCCGAGCAGGCGTGGTTTGTCGGCGAACGCCTGCTCGATCTGTTGGGCCAGTTGCTGACCGGGCGCGGTGCCGCCCTCGTTGGCTTCGGGCTGGACGCGTTGTGCCACCTGTTGCACCACCCGCTGACCGGCCTGTTCGTGCAGGCTGGGGAAAGCACCACGCAGGGGCTGGTCCAGCAGGCTGCGTTCGAACCACAGGGCATCGATGTCGGCGCCCCAGGTGATCGGCACCTGGAAGTGGGCGTTGACCTTGTCGGCGTCCTGGTGGGGGAGGTGTCGCAACGAGATGCGCCCGATCAGCGGCTGGCCGCCAAGCAGCATCTTGCAGAACTTGAC
>NZ_DCXA01000330.1:0-827 GCF_002328915.1 Aquabacterium sp. UBA2148 | reverse complement strand
GCGACGGTGGTGAAGATGCCTTCGGCGAAAGGCCAGCCGATGGCCGGGTCGTTGTCGGGCACTTCAAAGCTCAGCGCCAGGCGCGCTTCGTGCCCGTGCTCGGAGAGCTTGAAGCGCATGTACGGGTTGACCAGCTGCGGGATCCATTCGAGGGCCCGCGTGGCGTCGCGCAGCGTGGCGCTGGTGGTGATGAAGGTCTCGACGTCTGAGAGGTACTCGAAGGCGAAGGTCTCACCCAGGGCCAGCGGGAAGTGTTGAGCGCTGCCGTTGCGGCGCGTGGCTTCCACGCAATGGTGCATGACGCGCTGGATGGTGACGCGGTCGACGGTGGAGGTGGCAGGGTGCAGGTGCAGGGTGTCGAGGCCTTCCTGGCGGAAGATGGCCTCGATGTCGACGCCGCACAGGCGGGCCGCACGGACCCAGTTCGTCACGGTGACGAAGGGGATGCGTTGTGGCAGCGGGGGCTCACCAGTGGGCGGTGGGGCGGGGCGGGTGTCGGGCACGGTTTGGAGCGATGGGACCAGCTCAATCAGGCGAGGACGCCAAGTCTGCCTCGAAGCGACGCAGCCAGGTCAGCACCTCGGCGACGGTCTCGCGCGGGTGCTCGAAGGGGTAGAGGTGCGAGCCATCGATCCAGGACAGGCGCTTGCCCACGATCTGCCGGGTGCCCGAGAGGCCGACCAGTCGCGACTCGCGTGAGCGGGTGCCACCGATGAAGGCCACCGGACATTGGAAAGGGTGGCGTTTGAACTCCTGCAGCAGGCCATGCGGCATGGTGTTGTAGATGGCGGTTTCGACCTCGCGGCGAAAACTCAGCAGGCGGGCAC
>NZ_DCXA01000122.1:10592-12394 GCF_002328915.1 Aquabacterium sp. UBA2148 | reverse complement strand
CACCCGCCCGCCCGGTGGCGCCCAATGCAGAGCCCTTTGGCGCGCGACGCGTGCCAGTCTGGGCGGTGGCCTTGCTCACCCTGGGCTCGGCCGGTATCGCAGCTTGGGCCACCCAGGCCTGGCTGCTCCATGGCGCGGCCTCCGCGCAGGCGGTGCACGCCACCTTGTCAGGTGATCAGGGGCCGATCGAGCTGTTGCCCACTGCGGCAGGTCCCTCGGCCACGCGCCTGTCAGAGCACGCGCCCACCATGCTCTACGGCATGCTGCCCCTTCACACCGGTCACGGCTTGCGCGACGAACAATGCCGTCAGCTCGCTGCCGATGCCTTGAAAGAGGCCGGCGTCACCGAGATCGACCAGACCGGGGATGCCGCCCTGTTCGCTCGCCAGGGCGACTACGCCTTGTTCGTTGGCTGCCACCTGGATCAGAAGCTGGTCCTGGTGGGGGCTGCCGGTCCCGTGCCAGAGCAGGCCGAGTCGCTCCAGGAGCAGCTGCTGCGCTCGCTGCAGACTCGGTTTTGAGCACGGCGTGAGCCGGGTCTGAGCGAAGCCCACCCGGGGCGGCGGCACAATCTCGCCCATGTGGACCCAGATCACCCTGGCCGACCTCGGCCACCCCGAACACGCCGACGCCATCGTCAACTTGCTGGATGCCTACGCCCGAGACGAAATGGGCGGTGGGCGCCCCTTGAGCGAGCACGTGCGGCGCAACCTCGTGCCCGAGTTGCGCAAGCGCCAGGGGGTGCACGTGGTGCTGGCCTTTGCGGGTGACGAGGCAGCGGGCATGGCGATCTGCATGGAGGGGTTCTCGACTTTTGCGTGCGAGCCTTTGCTCAACGTGCACGACATGGTGGTGCTGCCGGCGCACCGGGGGCAGGGCCTGGCTGGGCAACTGCTGGCCGAGGTCGAGCGCTTGGCGCGCGAGCGGGGGTGCTGCAAAGTCACCCTGGAGGTGCTCGAGGGCAATGTGTCGGCGCAGGCGGCTTACCGGCGAGCTGGGTTCGCTGGTTATCAGCTCGACCCCCGCATGGGGCGCGCCCTGTTCTGGCAGAAGCTGCTGGCCTGAGGTTTTCGGTCACAGTGCCCGCGTCTGGCCCGCATTGGGCCCGCGTTGGGTCCGCATGTGGCCCGCGTTTCACCGGGTGATGCCGCGCCGAGAACCTCGGCATCATCTGCCCACACCTTTTGCTGGAGTTTGACCATGGATGCGCCCCGAGCCACCTTCACCCGCATGGAAGAAAGCACCCAGGCCGACTGGGCGGTGATCCTGCCGGAGGCCATGAAGATGGCCCGCTCCCTGCCCGATCGGGTGATGGAACACCTGCGCTTGCTGGACGGCGACTTTGGCGGTTTTCCGGTGGACCGGCTCAGCCATTGCCTGCAGGCTGCCACGCTGGCCGAGGCCGATGGACGAGACGAGGAGTACATCGTGTGCGCCCTGCTGCACGACATCGGCGACACGCTGGGCAGCTACAACCACCCCGACATCGCCGCGGCCATCCTCAAACCCTTCGTGATCGAGGCGAACTTGTGGATGGTGCAGCACCACGGGATCTTCCAAGGGCACAACTTCTTTCACCACATCGGGCTGGACCGGGACATGCGCGATCAGTTCGCTGGACACCCTCACGCAGAACGGACTGCGGAGTTCGTTGAGCGTTACGACAACCCGGCATTCGACCCGGCCGCGCCCACCCGGCCGCTGAGTCACTTCGAGCCCATGCTGCGGCGCGTGATGGCCAGTCCCAAACAATCGGTTTACAAGGCGGCCATGCGCGAGGCGTGAGTTCGCTCAGGGGGGGG
>NZ_DCXA01000122.1:0-10510 GCF_002328915.1 Aquabacterium sp. UBA2148 | reverse complement strand
GGGGGGGGGGGCGCACCCGGGATTGCCCTGCCCCGTGAATCCGGGGGACGAGGGCAGTTTTGCGACAGTTGAGGTGTGCCTCAAACGCCCCGGTCGATCAGGGGATTGGAATCGCACCGCATCAGTGCTTTACTAGCTGTCTTGAGAAATATGTCTCACCCGAATGGGTGAAGGGATGCCCATGAAGACCCTGTCGTCGCTGCTGCCGCTTGGATGGATCCTGTCTGCGGCCGCTCTCCTGCCTGGGCAGGCGATGGCGCTGGCCTATTTCGACTCCGCCGAGATCACGGCGGCTTCGACGGTCAGCAATTCCTCGTTCGGCTTCCTCGATGGCGTGGGTTACGTGCTGACGGCGAACCAATCTGCCGGCAACTACGTGGCGTGCACGGGTGCGGCCTTGTCGTCGCGCCTCATCCTGACGTCCTCGCATTGTTTCGATTTCAACTACGACAACAAGACGGACAACAGCCGCTCCATGTTCTACGCATGGGAAGGCGAGGGCGCGGGCCGCGGGCTGACCCTTCACAACGGTGATGTGGTCGTGTCCCCGAAGCACGAAATCATCCTGGCTGGGGGTTACAAGGCCTACAGCGACGTGGCCTTGATCGTGCTGGACACGCCCCTGGCGGCCACCACGCAGACCTACTCGGTTTACTCGGGCGAGCTGTCCGACAGCGCCCTGTCCAAACTCGGGGACGGCGCCATGGTCGTGGGCTATGGTCAGCACCACGAAGAGGGTCGCTTCATCGAGGGCGGCAGTGTTTACAACCGCTGGATGGGCTACACCCAGATCACCGGTTACGACGACGAGAAGGGCGGCACCTTGTCCGCCGTCCTGGTTCCTGGTGGTGCGGCCTTGGCAGGTGGGGACTCCGGTGGGCCGCTGATGTCCTGGACGTCGTCTGGCCAGGGCGTGATCTTCGGCACCGCCGCCTATGCCCGCGACAACCAGAACAACGGCCGCTACACCGACCTGGGCGATGAGTCGTTCTGGAGCTTCATCGGCGAGCAAGCGGATTTCATCCGCGATGTGGCCCTGAAGTATGGTGAAACGGTCAGCTTCTACAACGATGCCGACCTCGCGGCCTGCCGCCAGGGCAGCACCTGCCCCTTGAGCGGCCCAGGCAGCGTGAGCCACGCACCCGAGCCCAGCGAATGGGCCCTCCTGCTGGCGGGCCTGGCCACGGTGTGGGGCGTGTCGCGCCGCCAAAAACGATCAGCCTGAGGCGACTCGCTTGATGCATGAACAAGGCCCGCGCGATGCGGGCCTTTTCGTTCAGGGCTTCCTGGTTGGCCCTGGGTGAGTCAGTGGCTGATCATCCACGGGCGCTTGCTCGGGAAGGCCTTGGCGCCATTGGCCGCCGTGACCGTCGCGCTGCGGATGCCCTTGCTTCCGCTCGAGCAGCAACCGCAGCCCGATGGGTGCTTCAGTCTGGCGTAGCCACCCTCCTGGTAGCCCTTCGATGACATCGGCGCGTGGCGGGCGGTTTCGTTGCGGTCCATGGCGGTGCGCGTGTCGCTGCTCAGGCAGGCCAGGCGCGGGGCGCTGACGAACACGCGCGGCGAGTGGGTGCCGCAGTCGGGGCAGGCGGCCGGCTCGTTGCGCTCGGCCAGGCTGCGAAAGGCGTCGAAGCCCCCGCAGCTCGGACAGTCGTAGTCGTAAGTGGGCATGCGGGGGCTCCTTGCTTCAGTGCATCAAGCTCACTTGACGATGTCGTACGAGATCGGCATGTCGATGCTGCCGTCGAGCATCTTCACGGGGCCGGCGGCCGTCGGGTTGATGTCGAAGTCGAAGATCTCGGTGGGCAGCCACAGCGTGGCGCAGGCGTTGGGGATGTCGACCACGCCGCTGATGTGGCCCTGCACCGGCGCCGTGCCCAGGATGGAGTAGGCCTGGGCCTTGGTGTAGCCGAACTTGGTCAGGTACTCGATGGCGTTCAGGCAGGCCTGGCGGTAGGCCACGTGCACGTCCAGGTAGTGCTGCTTGCCGTGTTCGTCAACCGAGATGCCTTCGAAGATCAGGTAGTCCTTGTAGTTGGGCGTGATGGGGCTGGGCTTGAAGATGGGGTTCTTGATGCCGTACTTGGCCATGCCGCCCTTGATCAGGCTGACGCGCATGTGCACCCAGCCGGCCATCTCGATGGCACCGCAGAAGGTGATCTCGCCGTCGCCCTGGCTGAAGTGCAGGTCGCCCACCGAGAGGCCCGCGCCATCGACGTAGACGGGGAAGTAGACCTTGGAGCCGCGCGACAGGTCCTTGATGTCGCAGTTGCCGCCGTGTTCGCGCGGGGGCACGGTGCGGGCGCCTTCCGCGGCGATCTTGTCCTTGACCTCACCCGTGGCCTTGCCGGCGTGCGTGGTCTTGGCAAACGGTGGGTTGGCCAGCGGGGGCACGCGGTCGGGCTGGGTGGCGATGAAGTCCACCTCACGCTCGTTCCACATGTCGAGCATCTTCTTGTCGGGCAGGCAGCCGATCAGGCCCGGGTGGATCAGGCCTGCGAACTCGACGCCGGGGATGTGGCGGCTCTTGGTGAACATGCCGTTGAAGTCCCAGATGGACTTCTGCGCATTGGGGAAGTGCTCGGTCAGGAAGCCGCCGCCGTTGTTCTTGCTGAAAAAGCCGTTGAAGCCCCAGAGGCTGTCGGCCTTGGCGCCGATGTCGAGCAGGTCGACCACCAGCAGGTCGCCGGGCTCGGCGCCCTTGACGCCCACGGGGCCGGAGAGGAAATGCACCGTGGTCAGGTCGACGTCACGCACGTCGTCAGCGCTGTCGTTGTTCTGGATGTAGCCGCCGGTCCAGTCGAAGGTTTCGAGGATGAAGTCGTCACCCGGGTTGACCCAGCAGGCCATCGGGATGTCCGGGTGCCAGCGGTTGTGCACCATCGGGTTGTTGTAGGGGGAGTCTTTGAGGTCGACCTTGATCAGGGTTTCGGGCATGGCTTGCTCCTTGGTACGAACGAATGGATCAAACGGAGAGATAGGCTTTGATGCGCTCGGCATCGGTGTCGGCGCGGGTGGTTTCGTGCACCAGGCGGCCGCCTTCGATCACGAAGAGCCGGTCGGCCACGTCCATCGCAAAGCTCAGCACTTGCTCGCTCACGACGATGGTGATCTCGCGCAGCTTGCGGATCTCGTTGAGCGCCTTGGCGATGTCCTTGATGATCGAAGGCTGGATGCCTTCGGTGGGCTCGTCGAGCAGCAGCACCTTGGGGTTGGTGACCAGGGCGCGTGCGATGGCGAGCTGCTGCTGCTGGCCGCCCGAGAGGTTGCCGCCCTTGCGGTGCTTCATCTCGAAGAGCACGGGGAAGAGGCTGTAGATCTCTTCGGGGATGCGCTTGTGCTTGGCGTTCTCCAGACCGGTCTGGATGTTCTCTTCGACAGTGAGGGTGGGGAAAATCATGCGGCCCTGGGGCACGTAGGCGATGCCCTTGCGCACGCGCTGGAAGCTCTCGTCCTTGGTGACGTTGTTGCCGGCCACGGTGATTTCACCGGATTTGGTGGGCAGCACGCCCATCAGGCTCTTGAACAGCGTGGTCTTGCCCATGCCGTTGCGGCCCATGATGGCGATGGTCTCGTTCTTGTTGCCCTCGAACGAGATGCCGTGCAGCGCTTCGCTTTGGCCGTAGGCGACGTGGAGGTCTTTGACTTGCAGCATGTGGAGGTCCCTTCAATGGCCGAGGTAAACGTCGATGACCTTGTGGTCGCTCTGGACCTGGTCCATGGTCCCTTCGGCCAGGATCTTTCCCTGGTGCATGACGGTGACCTTGGAAGCGATCTGCTTGACGAAGTCCATGTCGTGCTCGATGACGATCATCGAGCGGCCTTTGCAGATGCGCTTGAGCAGCTCGGCGGTGAGCTCGCGTTCCTTGGCGCTCATGCCGGCGATCGGCTCGTCAAGCATCAGCAGCTCGGGCTCCTGCATCAGCAGCATGCCGATCTCCAGCCATTGCTTCTGGCCATGGCTGAGCAGGCCGGCTTCCATGTCCAGCTTGTCGGCCAGACCGATTTCTTCGGCCACCACCTGCACGCGCGCCTTGACCTCGTCGGTGCACTTGAAGGCCAGTGCGCCCAGCACCGATCGGCCCTGAGGAAAGGACACCTCCAGGTTCTGGAAGACGCTGAGGTTCTCGTAGATGGAGGGCGTCTGGAACTTGCGACCCACGCCCGATCGCACGATGGCGTGCTCGGACTTTTTCGTCAGCTCCTGGTCCTTGAACTGGATGCTGCCTTGCGAGGCCTTGGTCTTGCCGCAGATGAGGTCGAGCAGGGTGGTCTTGCCGGCGCCGTTGGGGCCGATGATCACGCGCAGCTCGTTCTTGTCGACGTAGAGGTTGAGGCTGTCGATGGCCTTGAAGCCGTCGAAGGACACGGTCAGGCCTTCGATGTAGAGCACGAACTCTTTGGGTGCCATGGTGTGGACTCCGGTTGTCGATGCGATGTGCGGGGCGTTGTGCAGAGGTCGTTGTGTGAAGCGGGGCTCAGGCTTGCTTCCCGCTCATGCCGGGTGGCAGGCCACCACCACCCACGCCGCCAGAAGGGGGCTTGCCGTTGGGCGGCACCTCGGGGTAGAGGGCGTGTGCGGCCTGGATGCGCTCGGCCTGTGCCTTGCGATCGGCCTGGCGCTTGGCCCACCAGGGCTTGATCTTTTGCTCCCACAGGCCGGCCAGACCGTCGGGGAAGGCCATGGTCACGCCGATGAACAGGGCGGCCATCAGGAACAGCCACAGGTCAGGGGCCGACTCGGAGAAGTAGGTCTTGCCGAAGTTGACGATGAGCGCGCCGTAGATGGCGCCCACCAGGCTCATGCGGCCACCGACCGCGGCGAAGATCACCATCTCGATGGACGGCACGATGCCCACGAAGGACGGCGACATGAAGCCCACCTGCAGCGTGAACATCGCGCCACCGATGGCCGACAGACCCGCCGCCAGGCAGAAGGCGAACACCTTGAACATGGAGACGTCGTAGCCCGAGAACCGCACGCGGTCTTCCTTGTCGCGCATGGCCAGAAGCAGCGTGCCCAGCTTGGAAGATTGAACCCAGCGGCACAGCAGCACCGAGGCCAGCAGCAGGCCTGCACACACGTAGTACAGGATCAGCTTGGCCTGGTCGGTGCGGATGTCCCAGCCCAGCATCGTCTTGAGGTCGGTGATGCCATTGACGCCGCCGGTGTAGCCCTGCTGGCCGATGATCAACACCGTCAGCACCAGGGCCACGGCCTGCGTGATGATGGCGAAGTACACGCCACCCACGCGCCGCTTGAACATGGCGAAGCTGATGCTGAAGGCCAGCAGCATGGGCACGATCACCACGGCCGCCAGGGCAAAGCCCAGGTTGTCGAAGGGCTGCCACCACCAGGGCAACTCGGTGAGCTGGTTCCAGTCCATGAAGTCGGGGATGCCCGGCGTGGACTGGATTTTGGTGCTCTCGGGGTCGGAGGCCTCCAGCTTGAGGAACATGGCCATCATGTAGCCGCCCAGGCCGAAGAAGCAGCCCTGGCCCAGGCTGAGGATGCCGGCGTGGCCCCACAGCATGACCAGACCGATGGCCACGAAGGCGTAGGTCAGGTACTTGCCCACCAGGTTGAGGCGGAAGGGCTCCAGGGCCAGCGGGAAGGCCACCAGCAGCACCAGGGCCAGCAGCAGGAAGCTGCCGAGCTTTTGTTTGGCCAGCCAGTCTTGCATAACGTTCATGTGAGTGCTCCTTTGGATCTCGTGTCCAACTTCAACGGCGGACCTTGGAGGCGAACAGGCCTTGCGGGCGCAGCATCAAGATGGTGATGACGGCCATCAGCGTGAGCACCTTGGCGTTCGAGCCGCTCATGAAGAATTCGGAGATCGACTGCGTCTGTGCGATGCCGAAGGCCGATGCGACGGTGCCCAGCAGGCTGCCCGCGCCACCGAAGGTGACCACCAGGAAGCTGTCGACGATGTAGAGCGAGCCGCTGGTCGGGCCCGTGGAGCCGATGGTGGTGAAGGCCGCACCCGCCACACCGGCGATGCCGCAGCCGATGGCGAACGTCAGGCGATCGGTCTGCTTGGTGTTGATGCCGATGGCGTTGGCCATCACGCGGTTGCTGACCGTGGCGCGCACACGCAGGCCCCAGCGGGCTTTGTAGAGGGCCAGCAGCAGCAGGGCGGTGACCACGGCGGTCAGGCCCATCACGAACAGGCCGTTGATGGGGATGTCCAGCCCTTCGGACGGGGCCCACGAGCCCATCAGCCAGTCGGGCAGTGTGGGGCTGACTTCCTTGGGGCCGAATGTGGAGCGAAAGACCTGCTGCAGACCCAGGCTCAAGCCCCAGGTGGCCAGCAGGGTGTCGAGCGGGCGCTTGTAGAGGTGTCTGATCAGGGCCCACTCGGTGAGCCAGCCCGCCGCGAAGGCGAACAGGAAGGCCGCGACGATGGCCACAGGGAAGTACATCTGCACCAAGCCGGGCGCGAAGGTCTCGGTCAGTGTCGAGCCCAGGTAGACGGTGTAGGCCCCGATGGTCATGAACTCACCGTGGGCCATGTTGATGACCCCCATCTGGCCGAAGATCACCGCCAGGCCGAGGCCCATCAGCAGCAGCACGGAAAACAGGCTCAGCCCGGCGAAGCCTTGCATGAGCCCGATGTTGAGCATGTCGTTGAGTGTCATGTCCATGTTGTTCACCCTCGCATCCGCTAAAAAACCTGCGCGGCCCGGCCAGCGCTGGCGCGGGCCGCAGCAGGAAGCAGGTGGTTTCAAACTGCACCACCCGCGCGCTCACTCGGTCACTGGTATCCCTTGGGGAAGGGGTTGGGCTCGATCAGCTCGGGCGACTCGGCAACCACCTTGAAGGTGCCGTCGGGCAGGCCCTGGGCGATGCGCGACTTGCTCCACAGGTGGTGGTTCTGGTGAACCTTGACGTAGCCTTCCGGTGCGGTCTTGAGCTCGATGCCAGGCGATGCGGCCACGACCTTGTCGACGTCGAAGCTGCCGGCCTTCTCGACGGCGGCCTTCCACAACCAGGGGCCCAGGTAGCCGGCCTGCGTCACGTCGCCGATCACCGACTTCGGACCGTAGGCTTTCTTGAAGGCTTCGACGAACTTCTTGTTGTTGTCGTTGGTCAGCGACTGGAAGTACTTCATCGAGCTGTAGAAGCCGGCGAAGTTCTCGCCACCGACGCCCAGCATTTCGTCCTCGGTCACCGACAGGGTCAGCAGGAACTGCTTGGCACCGGTGATGCCGGCGGCTTTGAGCTGCTTGTAGAAGGCCACGTTCGAGCCACCCACCACGGCGGCGAAGATGCAGTCGGGCTTGGCGACCTTGATCTTGTTGATCAGGGAGTTGAAGTTGGTGTGGCCCAGCGGGTAGTACTCTTCACCGACCACCTTGCCCAGCTTGCCCACCGACTCGATGTGCTTGCGCGCGATCTTCATGGAGGTGCGCGGCCAGATGTAGTCGGAGCCGACGAGGAAGAAGGTCTTGGCCTTCTTCTCCTTGGCGCCCCAGTCCAGGCCGTAGATGATCTGTTGCGTGGCTTCCTGGCCGGTGTAGATCACGTTCTTGGACTGCTCCAGGCCTTCGTAGAAGGTCGGGTAGTACAGCAGGCCGTTTTCTTTCTCGAAGATGGGCAGCACGGCCTTGCGCGACGCAGACGTCCAGCAGCCGAAGACGGCGGCGACCTTGTCGTTGACCAGCAGCTTCTTGGACTTCTCGGCAAACGTCGGCCAGTCGGAGGCGCCGTCTTCCTTGATGACCTTGATCTTGCGGCCCAGGATGCCGCCCATGGCGTTGATCTGGTCGATGGCGAGTTGCTCGGCCTGGATGGAGCCGGTCTCGGAGATCGCCATGGTGCCGGTGGCCGAGTGCAGCTGACCGACGATGACCTCGGTGTCGGTCACGGCCAGCTTGGTGGTGTTGACCTTGGCGGTCGGGAAGGACTGGGCGTTGGCCGAGGTGGCCAGCATGCCCAGCCCGCCCGCACCGGCCATGCCGGCCAGGGGCAGGGCGCCCATGCCTTGCAGCAGGCGGCGGCGGCTGCTGCGGTTGTGGGACAGGTCATCTTCGCGGTTCGACATGGAAAGGCTCCTTGCACAAAAATGGGTTGCCAACGGGGACTCGGATGCCGCATCCCGGTGCATGCCATTTCAAACAGCGAGCCCGGCGCGGCCTTGGGTCACACCTTAGGCAGGGCCAGGGTTTCCATGAATACGTCAATTAACGTAGTCGTTGCGCAGGGCAACGGTTGGACTGCTTCTTGCACACTCAGGGTGCTGGTGTTTCAGCTGGAGCCTGTTCGTGTCCGTTGCCCGGCAGAAGATTTTTCGCATTCGCCGTGACTACAACTCCTGGGTCGCCAACGAGACCCTGGAGGACTACGCCCTGCGCTACACCCCCCGCACCTTTCGCAAGTGGAGCGA
Source organism: Aquabacterium sp. UBA2148 (assembly GCF_002328915.1). Taxonomy (NCBI): domain Bacteria; kingdom Pseudomonadati; phylum Pseudomonadota; class Betaproteobacteria; order Burkholderiales; family Sphaerotilaceae; genus Aquabacterium; species Aquabacterium sp. UBA2148. Next base: position 2,123 of record NZ_DCXA01000122.1, on the reverse strand, counting down.
GATGCGGGTGGCCAACACCGCTTTCGGCGCGGTGTCCTTCCTGGCGCTGGAAGCCATCGGCGGGGCCATCGCGCTCAACCACGGCTTCAGCACGGCGCTGTGGGCCATCCTGGTGGTGGGCATCATCACCTTCCTCACCGGCCTGCCGATCAGCTACTACGCCGCCAAGTACGGCGTGGACATGGACCTGCTCACCCGTGGCGCCGGCTTCGGCTACCTGGGCTCGACGCTGACGTCGCTGATCTACGCGAGCTTCACCTTCATCTTCTTCGCGCTCGAAGCAGCCATCATGGCGCTGGCTTTGGAGATGCTGTTCGGCTGGTCGCTGCCGGTCTGCTACGTGATCTCGTCGCTGGTCATCATCCCGCTGGTCACGCACGGCATCACGTTGATCTCGCGCCTGCAGACCTGGACGCAGCCGCTGTGGTTGGGCCTGTGGGTGCTGCCCTTCATCGCGGTGGCCTGGCACAAGCCCGAGGCCTATGTCGAGTTCACGCAGCTCGCTGGCCGCGCCACGGGTGACAGCGAGTTCCACTGGCTGGCTTTCGGCATGGCGGCCACGGTCGCGTTCTCGCTGATCGTGCAGGTGGGCGAGCAGGTGGACTTCCTGCGCTTCCTGCCCGAGAAGACGAAAGAAAACCGCGTGCGCTGGTGGACGGCGGTGCTGGTGGCAGGGCCGGGCTGGATCGTGCCGGGCATGCTCAAGATGCTGGCCGGCGCCTTCCTGGCCTACCTGGCCTTGCAGCGCGAGGTGCCGGTGGAGCACGCCATCGAGCCCACGCAGATGTACCTGGCCGGCTTCAGCGAGGTGTTTGGCTCGCCGACGGTGGCGTTGTGGGTGACGGTGCTCTTTGTCATCGTCTCGCAGGTCAAGATCAACGTGACCAATGCCTACGCGGGCTCGCTGGCGTGGTCGAACTTTTTTGCGCGGCTCACGCACAGCCACCCGGGGCGCGTGGTGTGGCTGGTCTTCAACGTGATGATCGCCGTGCTGCTGATGACGCTGGGCGTGTTCGGGGCGCTGGAGCGGGTGCTGGGGCTCTACAGCAACGTGGCGATCGCCTGGGTCGGGGCGCTGGTGGCCGACCTGGTCATCAACAAGCCGCTGGGCTGGTCACCCAAAGGGGTCGAGTTCAAGCGGGCCTACCTGCACGACCTCAACCCCGTTGGGTTGGGGGCCACGCTGTTGGGGGCGGGCGTGGCGGTGCCTGCGCACGCGGGGTTGCTGGGGGCGAGCCTGGTGCCGTGGGCGCCCTTCATCGCGCTGGCATTGGCCTTGGTGGCAGCCCCCTCCATCGCCTGGTGGACCAAGGGGCGCTACTACCTGGCCAGGCAGCCGCAGACGCCCTGGCGACCTGGCCAGCTGGTGCACTGCAGCGTGTGCGAGAACGCCTTCGAGTCCGAAGACATGGCCACCTGCCCGGCCTATGACGCGCCCATCTGCTCGCTGTGTTGCACGCTGGAGTCGCGCTGCCACGATCGGTGCAAGACGCGTTCGCGCGCGGCCGAGCAGGTCTCCGACGTGCTCAGCTCGGTGCTGCCAGCCTACATGTCTCGGCGCATCAACTTCCGCGTCGGGCATTACCTGGTGGTCTTCCTGTCGCTGGCGGCTTTGCTGGCCTTTGTGCTGGGCGTTGTGTACTACCAGGAGGGCGTGGTGCGGCCCGAGCTGCTGGCCGACCACACCTTGCCGCCGGGTGCGCTCGAGAGCCCCTTCGTGAAGGTCTATGCCTTGCTGCTGCTGGCTGCGGCCGTGTGCGCCTGGTGGGTGGTGCTGGCCTCCGAGAGCCGGCGCATGGCGCAGGACGACTCCAACCGACAGAACCAGTTGCTGCAGCAGGAAATCGACGCCCACCGCCGCACCGACGCCGCGCTGCAGCAAGCCAAGGAGCTGGCCGAGGCCGCCAACCAGGCCAAGACCCGCTACGTGGCCGGCATGACGCACGAGCTGCGCACGCCGCTCAACAGCATCATGGGCTACGTGCAGATCCTGCTCAAGGACGAGCCTCCAGTGGGTGCGCGCCGCGGCCCGCTGACCACCATCCAGCGCAGCGGTGAGCACCTCAGCGGCCTCATCGATGGCTTGCTCGACCTGGCCCGCATCGAAGCCGGCCGCCTGCGGC
>NZ_DCXA01000023.1:9639-13258 GCF_002328915.1 Aquabacterium sp. UBA2148 | reverse complement strand
AGGACAAGCCTGGTCACGCCTGGGATCAGCTCTTGCGTCGTCACGCCGCGCCCGATGACATCCTGGTGAACCTGGCCAACGGCGGGCCCGTGCTGCGAGGGCGCAGCCTGTCGGTGATCCACGATGCGGCGGTGTACCGCACGCCTGCCAACTTCACGCGGGCATACGCCTTCTTTCACCGCATGCTGGGGCGCATGGTGGCTTGGCGCAGCCGCGTGTGCACGGTGTCCGAGTTCTCTCGTGCAGAGCTGGCCGAGGTGCTGGGCCTGCGTCGCCAGGACATCGCGGTCATCCACAACGGCGGTGAGCACCTGGGGCGGGTGAGCCCCGATGACAGCGTGGTCGAGCGACTGGGCCTGCGTGATCGGGGTTTTTTCTTGTTCATTGGCTCGCCTGCGCCCAACAAGAACCTGCAAACCGCGATCAAGGCGTTTGCCGATGCGCGTTTGAAGGACTGGCCCTTCGTCATCGTTGGCTCCCTTGACCTGAGCGTGTTCGGTGCCGCCAGCAGCGAGCTGCCGCCCAACGTGCGCACCACCGGCCGACTCACCGACGAAGAGGTGGCGGGCCTGCTCAGGCAGGCAAGGGCCCTGGTCTTTCCGAGCCTGTACGAGGGTTTTGGCATCCCGCCTCTGGAGGCCATGCTGGCCGGCTGCCCGGTGCTGGCGTCCGACATCGCGCCGGTGCGCGAGGTTTGCGGCCAGGCTGCCTGGTTCTTTGATCCGCGCGACGCCGGTGCCCTGGCCACGCTGGTGCTGCGTGCCACCCATGACGACGCCGGTCTCGGCGGGCTCACTGCGCTGGGCCTGGCACGCGCCACTCATTTCACCTGGGGGCGCAGCGCGCAGGTCCTGCTCGACGTGGTCGGGCAGGTGGCGCGCTCCGCCCCCTTCACGCAGACCGCAGCCGGTGACTCGCACCCAAGCGGCAAAGGAGCCAAGGGATGAGAATCCTTCACCTGAGCATGTTGTACCCGCCACGGATCATGGGTGGGGCGGAGAAGTCGGTTGCTTTGCTGTCCGAAGCCTTGGTGGCCGCAGGGCATGAGGTGGCCGCAGCCTGCATCACGCCCGATGGGTGGGAAGAAGAGGTGCGCCATGGCGTGAAGGTTTACCGCATGCCCCATGAGACGGACTTCTGGCCGGAGGAGTGGCCAGAGCACACCGTGCTCGAGCGCGGGGTGCGCCGCTTCAAGCAGCAGTTCAATGTCCGAATCGAAGACCACTTCCTGCGCGTGATCGACGACTTCAAGCCGGACGTGGTGCACACCCACTCGCTGCTCGATGTTTCGACCCGCGTCTGGTTGGCGGCCAAAGAGCGGGGCCTGCCCATCGTGCACACCTTGCGCGACTTCGACCTGGTGTGCGGCAACGCCGCGATGTTCAAGGACGGCAAGCGGTGCGAGAAGCGCCACCTCAAATGCAAGGCGTTCACCTTCATGAAGGAAAAGCACCACCATTGCGTGGATGCAGTCGTGGGCGTGGGCGCGGGCATCCTGCAGTCGCACCTCGACCTGGGCTACTTCTCGCACGTGCCCAGTCAACATCGTCGCGTGATCTGGAACCCGGCGGTGGTCGAAGGCATTGGCAGCGACTACGTCAAGCCCAGCATGGTTGGTAAACCCATCACCTTTGGCTACCTGGGGCGCATCAACATCGAGAAGGGGGTGGGCGTCATGCTCGACGCCTGTCGCATGCTGCCCGCCGAAGGATGGCGCCTGATCGTGGCGGGCAAGGAGCCTTCGGAGAGCGACTCGCTGAAGCCGCGTGCGGCGGGCATGCCGGTCGATTTCGTGGGCTTCATCCAGCCCAAGGAGCTGTTCGATCAGATCGATGCGCTCATCGTGCCGTCCATCTGGGCCGAGCCGCTGCCGCGCACCATCCTGGAGGCTTATGCCGCAGGGGTGCCCGTCATCGGCGCTGACTCGGGGGGCATCCCCGACCTGATCGGCACGGACAACACCGATTGGCTCTACCCTCCCAACGACGCGGCAGCGCTGAAAGCGCGCATGAGCCGGATCATGCAGGTGGGCAGGGAAAGCCTGCCTGGCAAGGATCGCTTCCTGCACGTCCTGTCCGAGACCACGCCACCCCAGGTCGCCAGCCGCTACCTGGAGCTCTACCGCTCGGTGATGGCGCGGCAGGCTCAGGCCGCCTGAGCGCTGGCCACTCTGGGAGCAGGTGATGTTGTTTCGCAGCATGGCGTTGATGACGTTGCTGAACATGGCCAAAGCGGCCGTGTCCCTGATCGTCTCCGTGCTGGTGGGCAGGCACATCGCGCCGGGTGACTATGGTTTGGTCACCTTCGCCATCCCCTTGATGGCGCTGGTCACTTTGCTGACCGACCTGGGCCTGAGCAGCGCGTTGGTGCGCCATCCGGATCTGACGCCGCGCACGCAGGCGCGCGCTTTGTCCTTCCTGGCCTGGCTCGGCCTGGCGGCGGGCGGCTTGCTTGCCTTGATCGCCATGCCCATGGAGGCCTGGGTGCGCTTGCCCGGTCTGACCCCCGTGCTGCTGTCATTTGCGCTGGTCACCGCCCTGGCGATCTGGGCAACAGGCCCTCGCGCTTTGCTGGAGCGTGAGATGGCTTATGGGCAGGTCTCTCTGACCGAGGGCGTGGCGCTGTTGATGGCCATCGTCGCATTCCTGGTTCTGATCGCGATGCAGGCGGGGCTGGCCGCGGTGCTCGCCTTCCACGTTGTGCTGCAGGCGGTGCGAGCGCTGGGTTTCAACCTCCATGCATGGCGGCGCTACGCGCACGCGGGACCCTTCTCGGAGATGCGGCCGCTGCTGGCCATCGGTGGCTGGGTGCTGGCCACCAACCTGTTGTCCTTCATGGGGCGTAACCTCGATCGGTTGGTGATCGCGCCGGTGTTGGGTGCCACCGCCCTGGGGCTGTATGGCATGGCCTATCAGTTCATGACCATCCCGCTGGTGCTGATCTCCTGGCCTGCCAGCGGGGTGCTGTTGTCGGCGCTTTCCAAGTTTCATGGTGCGCCGGATCAAAGGCGGCGCATCGTGCTGGCCGTTGTCACGCTCACGGCCCTGTTCTCAGGGCCCTTCGTGGCGGCCATGGTTTTCGTGATCGACGAGCCGGTTCACTGGTTCTTCGGTGAACGCTGGCATGGCCTGCTTGACCTGATCTGGTGGATGGCGCCGGTGGGCGCGGTCCAGTCCATCGCGGCCCTCGCTGGCGCTGTGCTGGTGCAGGCCGGCAAGGTCAGGGAAAACTTCCTGCTCGGGGTGCTCAATGCCTCCGCCTTGGGGCTCACCTTCGTGTTGACGGTCTCGCATGGCCTGGCCCACCTGGTGATGGCTTATTCGGTGGTGGCGGTGCTGGTGTCTTGCGTGATGATCCAGCGCATGTGCGTCGAACTGGGCATGGGGGCTGGGCAGCTGCTGCGCGCGATCGCGCCGGGTGTGCTGGCCGGTCTGGCCGTGGGGGCGCCGTACCTGCTTGCCGATGTCGCGTGGCCGGGGCAGGTGATGCAGTGGGGCCACGTCTTGCTGGGCGCCTTGTTTTGCTGGGCGGTGATGAACCTGCTGCAGCGCCACGCCTGGCTGGGGGCCATCCAGGCCTTGAACAGCGTGCGCATCACGGGTGCCGGCGCAGCTGCCGC
>NZ_DCXA01000023.1:0-9580 GCF_002328915.1 Aquabacterium sp. UBA2148 | reverse complement strand
CCCGCCGATGGGGGCGGGCGATGAGCCAACCAGGTGGACCGATTCAAGGCATCCAGGTCTTGCGGGCGGTGGCGGCGCTGTGCGTGCTCTTCGGGCACCTGCAGCAGCACATCGTCAGCCTGGCCAAAGCGGTGGGCGAGTCGCGCTCGCCCTGGCTCGCTTGGGCCGGCGGTTTCGGGGTCGACCTGTTTTTCTGCATCTCCGGCTTCATCATCGTGCTGTCGGCCCGCAAGGTGATGGGGCAAAGCGGCGCGGGTCTGGACTTCATGGTTCGCCGCCTGATCCGAGTCGTGCCGCTTTACTGGCTGGCCACGTGCGCCTACCTGCCGATTTTCCTGTTCGGTGCGAGCACCGCGGGGCGTGATGTGTGGCTGCCCTTGCTGACTTCGATGTCCTTTGTGCCCTACCCGGTGTTCGGTGACTGGGCTGCCCCATACCCGCTGTTGACGCTGGGCTGGACGCTGAACTACGAGATGTGGTTTTACGTCAGCATGGCCGCGGTGATGTGCCTGGTCAGGCAGCGTGTCGTGCTTTGGACGGCCTTGTGGATGGGCTCGCTGGTGGCACTGGGCGTGGCTTTGGAGCCGGAGCATCGGCAGCTGTTTTTCTGGAGTCGCCCCATCGTGCTCGAGTTCGTCGTGGGGGCTGCGATGGGGATGGCGCATGCCCATGGCAAGCTCAGGCTGGGTGGGGGCTGGGCGTGTTGCCTGGGCGCTATCGCCGTGTCGTGGGTGGCGCTGGACCCTTTTGGCATGACCACCGCCAGCGGCCCCACCCCCAATGACTTCGTGCGCCTGGCTGCCTGGGGTGCCCCAGCGGCGCTGATCCTGCTCGCTGTGGTGGCCAGCCCGGTGGTGCTGGGGCTGAGCCGACACCGTTTGCTGGCACCCCTGGTGCGCCTGGGCGATGCCTCGTACTCGCTGTACTTGCTGCATCCATTTGTGCTGATCGTGCTGGGCAAGTTGTGGGTCGCCACGTCCCTGCATGCGCTGTTGCCCTGGTGGTCCCTGGCCTGCCTGTCGGTCATGGCGGCCTGGGTTGTGGCCCGGCTGTCACACCACTGGATCGAATTGAAGGTGTCCGCCTGGTTGGGCCGTCACAGGCTGGCCAGGCGCTGGATGATGGGCTCCAAGGTGGATGGGGTGGTCAGGACATGAGTTGGACAGAGGTGGTGGCGGCGGATTTGCGAGCCAACTGGGGGCAGGGGGGTTGGCGTGGGTTTGTCTCCGCCATGCTCTACCACCCAGGGTTCTCTGCGGTGTTCCACCATCGTGTCGCGCAGGCCATGTGGACGCGCGGGCACAAGCGCATTGCCCAGGTGCTCTGCAAGCGCAACGTGGTGCGCACAGGCTGTCACCTTCACCTCGATGCCCGGATCGGTCCTGGTTTGAGCCTGCCTCACCCGGTCGGGGTGGTGGTGGGGTCAGGGGTGGTCATTGGTGAGGGGGTGACCCTTTATCAGAACGTGACCTTGGGGCGGGGGCGTGGCCGCAGCCACTACCCCTTCATCGAAGACCGAGTGGTGGTCTACCCGCAGTCGGTGATCGCCGGGGGGGTGCGCGTGGGGTCGGGCGCCACGATCGGTGCTTGCTGCCTGGTGATGGACGACGTGCCTGCTGGCGCGGTGGTTCGAGGCCGTGCCAGTTCGGTGTCTGGTCCAGGCCTTGCAGACATGGACGACCATGCAACACCGCATTGATCAACTGCAGCTGATCCGCCTGTTGGCCGCGATGCTGGTGCTGGTCGGGCACGCGCGAGACAAGGTGACGGCTGGCATCGACACCCTGGGGGGGGCGGCGAACTTCTATGCCGGCGGTGTGGATGTGTTTTTCGTGCTGAGCGGCTTCATCATGTTCGTGATCTCGCGCGAGGACGCAGGCCGCCCCGGCGGTTGGATGCGCTTTCTGCGCAAGCGCCTGACGCGCGTGGTGCCACCCTACTGGTTCTTCACCACCTTGATGCTGGCCGTGGTGGTGGCCGCGCCCGGGCTGGTTTCCAGCGCCGCGCTGGAGCCTTGGCACGCCTTGGGCTCGTACCTGTTCATCCCGGTCGACAACTCGCAGGGCGAGGCCTTCCCGCTGCTGGCGTTGGGCTGGACCTTGAACCATGAGGTGTTTTTCTACGTGCTGTTCGCGTTGGGCCTGCTGTTTGCCAGGCCAGTGGGGGTGTGGGTCACGGCGGTGCTGGTGGCTTCGTGTGGTCTGGTGGGCTGGCTGGCAGCCCCTGTGCAAGCACCGGCCTCGTTCTGGTTGAACCCGATCGTTTTCGAGTTCCTGCTGGGCATGGCCCTGGGCGGTTTGCATGAACGTGGGTTCAGGCTCTCGGCCGGCCCCGCCGCTGTGCTGGCCCTGCTTGGTTTGGCTGGCTTGTGGATGGCATCCACCGGTTTTCATGGTGGCGTGCTGGTGCCGGAGCGCGCGTTGTGGATGGGGTTGCCAGCCTTGTGCCTGGTGGCGGCCGGTGCCTTGGTGGGCTCGCAGCCTGCCCCGGGGCGCTGGATGCGCGCGGGGGTGCTGGGGGGCGATGCGTCTTATGCGCTGTACCTTTCGCACCCCTTCACCCTGGCGTTGTGCGCTTGGGTGTTTCGCTCTCTGGGCTGGCCCCTGGGCTGGGTCACGCTCTTGCTGGCCTGCGCCGCTTGCCTGCTTGTTGCCGTCGCGTTTCACCTCTGGCTGGAAAAGCCGTTGGTGAGCAGGTTGAACCGATTGTTCTCACGTCCTCGAATCTCCCCTCAATGCGCATCCTCCACCTGAGTTCGGTGTACGCCCCTGATTCGGTTGGCGGGGCTGAAAAAGTCGCTGAAACCCTGGCCTTGTCTGCGGTGCGCGGTGGGCACACCGTGGGTGTTTGCCATGTCGCTCGCGCAGGCGGCACCTCGCGTTGTCAGGATGGCGTGACGGTCTACCCCTTCGCCCATCGCAATCCGATCTGGATCGGGGACGCCGTCAGTCGGCCGGCGCCTCTGCGTCAGCTCAACAAGGTTGCAACCCTGTTCAATGCGCTGATTGCTTCGGACTTTGCGCGGGTGCTTGACGAGTTCCGACCCGACGTCGTGCACTCGCACTCGATGGTCGAGTTGCCGCCTTTTGTCTGGCAGATTGCCCAGCGCAAGGGGGTGCCGGTGGTGCACACGCTGCACGACTACGACCTCCTTTGCATCCGTGCGGCCCTGTTCAAGGACGGCGAGCGTTGCGAGCAACTGCACCGGGCCTGCGCCGCGTTCTCGGTGGTCAAGCGTGGGCAGCATCGGCACATCGATCACGTTGTCGCCGTCTCGCGCTCGGTGCTCGACCGCCACCTCGCCGCAGGGCTGTTTGCGCACCTGCCTGAAGAACGACGGCACGTGATCTGGAACCCGGTGCATGGCGCCGATGGGGCTCGAGCCGCTGGTGGTGGGCCCATCGAGGGCGCGATCCGCTTTGGATTCCTGGGTCGCCTGGTCACCGAGAAGGGCATCGAGGCCCTGCTGCGCGCCTGCCGTGAGCTGCCAACTGGCGGCTGGAGCCTGCAGGTGGCTGGCAAGCCCCCTGGGGGCGAGCAGGCGATGGCGCCCTTGCTCGAACTCGCCAAGGGGCTGCCCGTTACCTTTGTGGGGCACGTGAATCCGCAAGCTTTTCTCGCTGGCATCGATGTGTTGGTGGTGCCCTCGATCTGGGACGAACCTTTTGGCCTGACGGCGCTGGAGGCCTATGCCCAGGGTGTGCCAGTCATTGGCAGCACGCGTGGCGCCATCCGCGAACTGGTGGGTGGCGTCAGCCCTGCTTGGTTGTTCGATCCGGGCGAGCCGGGCGCCCTGAGCGCTCGCATGCGCGGCTTGATGAGCAGCGGTGCCACGCCCGCTTGGGATGCCCGGGCCCTGCTGGCGCAGACCCGCCCCGATGCCGTGTTCGAGCGCTACCTTGAGGTCTACCAGCAAGCCGCGCGTCAGTCGGCTTCGATGCGCGTCGACTGACTTTCTCGGGCCGTCACGCCCCCGGTGCTGTCGCCCTGGCGACGGTTTCCTTTGACGACCACCTGGCTCGACCGGTCGACCTGGATGCTGGGTGCCCGCGGGGTCCGCAGGTTGGTGTCGACACAGGTGTTGTCCTGGATGGTTGCCCTGAGGCTGTTTGCCACGGTGATGCAGCCTTGCTGAGCGCGGCGAACCGTGTTGCGTGCGATCAGCAGGTCCGCGTTGACCGCCCCTTCGACCAAGCCGTTCTTGCCCCCACCGTAAGCGGTGATGACCGCCCACGGGATGCCCGGGATCTCATCGATCGCGGTGTTGTCGAACTGGTTGTCCGTGACGGCAACATCGATCGCGCCAGCACCTTCGTTCCAGCGACCGGTGTCCGTGAGCAGTCGAACCGCGTTGCGGTTGATCGCATTCACGCGGTTGGCGTGAACCCGTCCGCGAGCCTGCTGCGCCAGCACGGCGTGCCCGTTGAAGCGCTCGAAGCGATTGCCTTCGATGTCAAAGCGCCCCCCCTGGAGCGCCAGCGAGCGGATGGACCAGCCCGCTTTGGCCTCAGGCAGGGCGGGTGTCACCACCACCCGGTTCAGCAGGCCACCTCGGGCCAAGGGGCCTTGCGCGAGGGTGGCGTTGCCCGCCACCTGGCCTTGCGGATCGACCAGGGTGAGGGCCTGCCCGGCGCGCAGGAAGCGAGAGTACTTCGACAGGGTCAGACCCGCGCCTGCTTCGTCCACCGACACGATCGGGCTTTGTGGTGCGCTGAGGTTGATGGCGTCGTCGCCCTGATCGGCAAACAGGTTGTTGCGCACGAGCGTGTCGCCGCCGGATATCAACACATGCAGGGCGTCGTAGTTCGTGCTCAGCGGGTTGCCGGTGAGCCCTTCGTCGGCCTGAACCTGGCTGTTCACAAGCGCCAGGCCGCGCTTGAGCCCATAGGCGAGCACCCCCATGCCGGGGCTCGACGCGATCTTGACGTGATCGATGGTGACGTCCTGGGTCTGCTTGGGCCCGGGCTCGTCTTCGATGCGGATCGCCGCACCCTGGTACCAGCTGTGGAACACCGCGAAGGTGCTGCCGACGGGCAGCCGGCTGAAGGCCGTCGAGTGGTAGGTCTGTGGCGCGATCAGCCTGGCAGGCGTGGCACTGTCCGGGGGCAGGATGACGCGCTTGCCGCCAGGCACCCATTGCCGTTGCTCGCGGTCGTACTCCGTGACCTGGTGCAGCGGTGTGCTCGCCGTCACCGGGTGGCGGGCGTCCACGACCAGCACCACCCGGTCGCCGTCGCGTCGGGTCACGGCCAGCGAAGAGCAGCGTGCGTCGTAGCCGATGGTCAGGTTGCTCAGGCGCACCCGTTCGGACTGGCGGATGCGGATGCCATCACCCATGCCCGAAAGGATCAGGCTCGCACCTCGCCCATCCAGCGTCAGGTCGGACAGGCCCTCGATCACGAGGTGGGCGGCCAACTTGGCGTTGAGCTGGAGCCGGTAGCGGCTGCCCTCGAGCACGATCCGTTGCGCGCCTGTTTGCCGGGCCGCATCCAGGGCGGCTTGCAGCAAAGGGCTGGCGTCTTCGTCCGCCCGCGCGGCACGCACCGTGAGCACCGGGCGCTTGGCGTCCTCAACCGGGAGCCTGACGACCACGCGGATGCCTTGCCCGGATGGGCCTTGCCAAGTGCTGACGAGGTCGCCTGCTTGCGCCTGGGCCGGGCTGGTGGGCGAAGGCTGTTGTTCGGCGAACCACTGTGCCTGGTGAGGCGAGGTCTTTGGACGCGGCAAACCGGCCAGAGGGTCTTGCGCCTGGCACCCCAATGCCAACACGGGCACGATGGCCCACGCCAGCAAGCTGCCGCGCCGCCTGGTCGCCAGAGGGCGGGTTGCCGCCATCACACCCGGTGGTACCCGCGGTACCACGCCACGAACCTTTCAATGCCCTCTTTCAGCTGTACCTGGGGCGTGCGTTGGCTCCAGGCCTCGAAGTTGGACATGTCGGCGAAGGTGGCGGGCACGTCTCCAGGAGCCATGGGCTGCAGGTCCAGCGTGGCCTTCATGCCCAGGGCCGACTCCAGCGTGGCGATGAAGTCCATCAGCCCCACGGGTGCGCTGTTGCCGATGTTGAAAACACGGTACGGTGCCCACGAGCTGCCGGGGTCGGGGTTGGCCTTGTCGAAATCGGGCAGACCATCCGGCACGCGATCGGCGGCTGCGATCACGCCATCGGCGATGTCGTCGATGTAGGTGAAGTCGCGCATCATCTGGCCGTGGTTGAACACGGTGATGGGCTTGCCCGCCAGGATGGCCTTTGTGAACAGGAAGGGCGCCATGTCCGGCCTGCCCCAGGGCCCATAGACCGTGAAAAAGCGCAGCCCGGTGGTCGGCAGCTGGTAGAGGTGGCTGTAGGTGTGTGCCATCAGCTCGTTGGCCTTCTTGGTGGCTGCGTACAGGCTGACAGGGTGGTCCACCGAGTCCCGCTCCGAGAACGGGATCTTGGTGTTGCCGCCGTAGACGCTGGAGCTGCTGGCGTAGACCAGGTGCTTGACCCTGTGGTGGCGACAGGCCTCGAGGATGTTGAGAAAGCCTGTCAGGTTGGAATGTGCGTAGGCGTGCGGGTTGGTGATCGAGTAGCGCACCCCGGCCTGGGCCGCCAGGTGAATGACCGTCTCGAACCCTTCGCTCGCGAACAGCCTGTCCAGCGCGGACTGGTCGGCGATGTCCTGCTCGACAAAGCGCAGCCCCGGCTGGGCCGACCTGAGTGCTTCCAGCCGATCGAGCTTGAGCTGGGGGGTGTAGTAGTCGTTGAGGTTGTCGATGCAGACGACCTCGTCGCCGCGGTTGAGCAGTCTCAGCGCCGTGTGCATGCCGATGAAGCCGGCGCCTCCAGTGACAAGGATTTTCATGTCGGGGTAGGTGAAGGTGTGGTCAGGCTTGACGAAGCATGTTCCGAGCCACCTGAAGCGACGCGTGGCGAGCCGGGGTGCCCGCCAGTCTGCCCGCGGCTGCACCAAAATCGTGCCGTTGCCGTTTGGGCGTCTGCGGCCCCGAACTTGCAGGACGCCCCCGCACATGCTGCGCCGCACAAACCGAACCCGGTTAGCATCCCACCCTGACCCCGACTCCACCGTTTCACCCAGCCATGACCACCCCGTCCACCCCGTCCCCCCAAGCCCCGTCGAAGATCGCCGTCGTGGGCCTCGGCTACGTCGGCATGTCCATGGCCGTGCTGTTGGCGCGCCAGAACCAGGTGGTGGCGGTGGACGTCATGCAGTCGCGCGTCGACCAGGTCAACCAACGCGTCTCGCCCATCGAAGACGCCGACATCACCCAGCACCTGCAGACCGAACAACTCGACCTGCGCGCCACCACGAACCTGGCCGAAGCCTGCGCCGAAGCCGAGTACGTGGTCATCGCCACCCCCACCGACTACGACGCCGACACCAACCGCTTCAACACGAAAAGCGTCGAGTCCGTCGTCCAGGCGGTGCTGGCGGCCAACCCGAAGGCCGTGATGGTGATCAAGTCCACCATCCCCGTGGGCTACACCGAAGAGGTCAACCGCCAGTTCAACACCGAGCAGGTGATCTTCTCGCCCGAGTTCCTGCGCGAAGGCCGGGCCCTGTTCGACAACCTGCACCCCAGCCGCATCGTGGTGGGTGAGCGCTCCGAGCGTGCCGCGCGTTTCGCAGGCCTGCTGCGCCAGGCGGCGCTCAAGGCCGACGTGCCCGTGCTGCTGACGGGCTCCTCCGAGGCCGAGGCCATCAAGCTGTTCGCCAACACCTACCTCGCGATGCGTGTGGCCTACTTCAACGAGCTCGACACCTACGCCCAGACCCATGGCCTGAACACCCGCGAGATCATCGACGGCGTGAGCCTGGACCCGCGCGTGGGCTCGCACTACAACAACCCGAGTTTTGGCTACGGCGGCTACTGCCTGCCCAAGGACACCAAGCAGCTGCTGGCCAACTACTCGCAGGTGCCGCAAAACCTCATCGGCGCCATCGTCACCTCCAACACCACGCGCAAGGACTTCGTCGCAGACAGCATCCTGGCGCGCAAGCCGAAGGTGGTGGGCATCTACCGCCTCATCATGAAGGCCGGCAGCGACAACTTCCGCGCCAGCTCCATCCAGGGCGTGATGAAGCGCATCAAGGCCAAGGGCGTCGAGGTCATCCTGTACGAGCCCGTGCTGCAAGAGGACGAGTTCTTCAACTCCAAGGTCATCAAGGACCTGGCCGAGTTCAAGGCCAAGTCAGACGTCATCGTTGCCAACCGCATCGGCGCCGACCTGCAGGACGTGCTCGACAAGGTCTACAGCCGCGACCTGTTCGGCCAGGACTGAAGAAGGACGCGGGGCCATTCGGGGCCCCGGCCGCCGGTGCAGCCCCTGAACCTCGGGGTGCCGGCGGCTCAGGGATGACCCCTGGGGGGTGTGCCAGGGAGGGCGTTACAGGTGTATCGTGCAGGCGTTGTCCTCACCGCTGTCCCACCGGAGACCCATGGCGCCCCTCAACCCTGGCTCGGCCGACCTGCTGTCTGGCCAAGCAGACGACCCGGCCGCGCTGCGCCGCGAGATCGCCCTGCTGCGTGCGCAGCTGCAGTTGCGAACCCAGAGCCTGGAGCGCCTGCAGACCGTGCTCGACCGCATGCCCGGCGCAGTGGCCTACTGGGATGCCGAGCTGGTCCTGTGCTTCGTCAACCGCAAGTTGGCCGGACACTGGGCGCACAAGCCCCAGCCCCTGCTCGGGCGCCACATCACCCAGGTGCTGTCGCCACGCGGGTGGGAGAACACCCGTGCCTTCGTGGAGCGGGCGCTGGCAGGCGAGGCCTGTTCCTGTGAGCACGTCGAGGCCGGCCTGACGGCCCAGGTCAGCTACACGCCCGACGTGGTCGAAGGCCGCGTGGCCGGCTTCATCGTCATGGCGCTGGACGTCACCGAGCTCAAGCAGGCCCGCGCCGACGCCGAGCAGGCCAGCCGCGCCAAGAGCGACTTCCTGGCCAGCATGAGCCACGAGATCCGCACGCCGCTCAACGCCGTCATCGGCTTTGCCCAGCTGGGCGCCATGCGCCATGCAGGCCAGGCGCCGGCCGAGTCCTTTGCCCACATCCAGCAGGCGGGGCGCCACCTGCTGGGCCTGGTCAACGACGTGCTCGACTTCTCCAAGATCGAAGCCGGCAAGCTGGCGCTGGTGCCCGTGGCCACGCGACTGGACGACGTCGTCGAACAGGCCACCAACCTGGTCGGGCAACAGGCGCGCGACAAGGGGCTGAGGCTGCTCGTCGAGCGAGAGCCGGGTCTGCCCGATCACTGGCTGGTCGATGGCCTGCGCCTGGACCAGGTGCTCGTCAACCTGCTGACCAACGCGGTCAAGTTCACCGACCAGGGCAGCGTGCAGTTGCGCGTCAAGGCCGCGCCTCAGGGTGGGCACACCGGCGCGCACGCAGGCCTGCTGCTGCAGGTGCAAGACACGGGCGCGGGCATGTCGGCAGACCAGCTGGCCCGGCTGTTCCAGCCCTTCGAGCAGGGCGATGCCAGCCGCACGCGGCGCGTGGGGGGCACGGGCCTGGGCTTGTCGATCTGCAAGCGCCTGGTGGACCTCATGGACGGGCGCATCGAGGTGGACAGCACCCCGGGCCG
>NZ_DCXA01000180.1:22204-26094 GCF_002328915.1 Aquabacterium sp. UBA2148 | reverse complement strand
CCGCGTGCTCGACCTCGCTGGTGGCCGTGGCCCAGGCCTGGCATGCGCTGGCACAAGGGCAGTGCGACATCGCCTTGGCCGGCGGCGCGACGGTGATCGTGCCCCAGCTGGGCGGCTACCTGCACGTCGAAGGTGGCATGGAGTCCGCTGATGGCCGTTGCCGCCCCTTCGATGCCCAGGCCTCGGGCACGGTGTTCGGCAGTGGCGGTGGCGTGGTCGTGCTCAAGCGGCTGTCGCAAGCCCTGGCCGATGGCGACACCATCTACGGCGTCGTCGAAGGCGTGGGCCTGAACAACGATGGCGGCGACAAGGCCAGCTTCACCGCGCCCAGCGTCAGCGGCCAGGCCCAGGCCATCCGCATGGCGCTGGAGCACGCCCAGGTCAACGCGCGCAGCATCGGCTACGTCGAGGCCCACGGCACCGGCACGGCGCTGGGCGACCCCATTGAGGTGGCAGCCCTGTCGCGCGCCTGGTCGCAGGACACGCGCGACACGGGCTTTTGCACCCTGGGCTCGGTCAAGGGGCACGTCGGGCACCTGGTGGCCGCGGCCGGCGTCATCGGCCTGATCAAGGCCACGCTGTCGCTGCACCATGGCCGCATCCCCGGTACGCTGCACTTCGACCAGCCCAACCCGCAGATCGACTTCGCGCACTCACCCTTCCAGGTCTCGGCCCAGGCGCTGGCGTGGCCCCGTGGCGAAGCACCTCGCCGCGCGGCCGTGAGTTCGTTCGGCGTCGGCGGCACCAATGCACACGTGATCGTTGCCGAGGCGCCTGCCAGCGCCCAGCAAAAACTGCCCGATGCCCCCGGCCTGCAACTGCTGCCGATTTCGGCGAAGCACCCCGAAGCCTTGCTGCAACGTGCCAGGGACCTGGCCGACCACCTAGAGCGTCACCCCGATCTGCCGCTGGCCGCCGTGTCCGCCACGCTGATGCGCGGTCGCCAGGCGATGACTCAGCGGCAGTGCGTCGTGGCCGAGCACCGCGACGAAGCCATCGCCGCGCTGCGCGCAATTGCCCAAGGCCAGCCCGCGCAACGCGGTGGCCGCATCGTCTTTGCCTTCCCGGGCCAGGGCTCTCAGCACCCCGGCATGGCGCGCGAACTGGTCACACAGTTCCCGGCTTTCCAACATGCTTTCGACGAGGTGCTGGCCGCTACGCCCCACGAGCTGGCCGCCACGCTGCGTCGCCTGCTGGTCGAGTCCTCCCCCACCGACGAAGCGGCAGCCGCCGAACTGGCCGAAACGCGCCTGGCCCAGCCGGCGCTGTTCGCCGTGTCGCACGCCATGGGCGCCTGGCTCAACAGTCTTGCCATCCGCCCGCACGCGCTGATCGGCCACAGCATCGGCGAATACGCCGCCGCCTGCTTCGCCGGTGTCATGACCCCGCAAGACGCCATTCGCGCCGTGATCGAGCGCGGCGAAGCCATGTTCGTGCAGCCGGCCGGCGCCATGCTGGCCGTGCGAAGTGGCCTGGCAGCCTTGCAACCGCTGCCTGCCAACATCGACGTGGCCGCGCTCAATGCTCCCGAGCTCACGGTGCTGGCCGGCCTGCACGCCGACATCGACGCGCTGGCCACAACGCTGGAACAACGAGGCATCGCCGTCACGCGACTGAAGGTGTCCCACGCCTTCCACAGCGCCTCGATGGAGGGCGCCCTGCCCCGCGTGCAAGCGGCCCTGGCGCGCGCCAAGCTGTCGGCGCCGAAGCTGACCACCTATTCCTGCGTGAGCGGAGCCCCCCTCAGCACTGAGCAAGCCACCGACCCGGCCTACTGGGCCTCGCAGGTGCGCGCGCCCGTCGCCTTCAGCCAGGCCGTGCAGGCCGAGCAAGCCTTGGGCGACGTCACCTTCATCGAGGTCGGCCCGGGCCAGGCGCTGACCGCGCTCATCCGCCAGCACCGCATCCAGGGTGCATTGCCCAAGGTCATGCCCTTGCTGAGCAACGCGCAAGCCGCCCTGCCACCCGCACGCCATGCCCTGCAGGCGCTGGGCCAGCTCTGGTGCCTGGGCCTGTCACCTGCCTGGCCGCTGCCCGCGCGCACCCCGCGTGTGGCGCTGCCCACCTACCCATTCCGCCGCGAGGTGCATTGGTTCAAGCGCCGCACAGCCGTGCCCGCACCGATCGCTTCCGAGCCCACCGTTTCCAGCCTCACTGCCACGACCACCATGAATCGACTGCCCCGCATCGAGCAAGAAATCGTCCGCATCCTCGCCGATGTGGCCGGCCTGCCGCCAGAAGCGACTGACCGCAGCGCCACCTTCGTGGACCAGGGGCTGGACTCGCTATCGCTGACCCAGGCAACCCTGGCCTTCGAGCAGACCTTCGGCATCCGGCTGCGTTTCCGTCGCCTGCTGGAAGACCTCGACACGCTGCCCAAACTGGCGGCTTTCTTCGATGGCGAGTTGCCGGCCGAACGATTTGCCGAGCCCCCTCCCGCGGCAACCGAGTCATGCTCGCAAGCTTCGCCCCAGGCGCCCTCGGCCACCGTGACACAGGCGGTTGCCCTGCCCCCGCTGCCACCAGCGGTGGCTGCCAGCAGCGGCCTGCAAGCCCTCATCCAGCAGCAAATGGCATTGATGCAGCAGCAACTGGCGCTGCTGACAGGGCAGCCCTTGCAGGTTGCGCAGACCGCTCAGGTTGCCGTCAAGGCACAGACCGAGGTCGCGCTAGCACCAGCCACCCCATCGCAAGCCGCGCCAAGCGCCACCTCCACCGACGCGCAGCCGAGCAAGAACACCCTCGTCGAGAAGCCATTCGGCGCCTCGGCCCGCATCGTGCTGACAGCCCAGAACGAATACACGCCGGCACAGCAGCAGTGGATCGACGATTTCATCCGCCAGTACAACGCCCGCACCGGCAGCTCCAAGTCCTTCAGTCAAAAACACCGCAAGGTGATGGCCGACCCGCGCGTGGTCACGGGCTTCAACCCGCAGTGGAAAGACCTGGTCTACCCCATCGTGGCAGACCGGTCCGAAGGCGCGCGCATCTGGGACATTGATGGCAACGAGTACATCGACCTGCTCTCGTGTTTCGGCGCCAACTTCCTGGGCTACAAGCGCGAAGACGTCACCCAGGCCATGATCGACCAGCTGCACAAGGGCATCGAGGTCGGCCCGCAGCACCCGCTGGCAGCGGATGTCGCGCAGTTGATCTCCGAGTTCACTGGCATGGAGCGCGTGGCTTTCTGCAACACCGGCTCGGAAGCCGTGATGGGCGCCATGCGCATCGCGCGCACTGTGACGGGCCGCAAGAAGATCGCCATCTTCAACAACAGCTACCACGGCATCTTCGACGAGGTCATCGTGCGCGGCACCAAGCAGCTGCGTTCGCTGTCGGCCGCGCCAGGCATCCTGGCCAACGCGGTCGAAAACATCCTGGTGCTTGACTACGACAGCCCCGAGTCGCTGGAGGTGCTGCGCAAGTGCGCTCACGAACTGGCGGCCATCATGATCGAGCCGATCCAGAACAAGTACCCGACCCTGCAGCCCACGGCCTTCGTGCAGCAATTGCGCGAAATCGCCACCAAGGGCGGCGCTGCGCTGATCTTCGACGAGGTGGTCACGGGCTTCCGCGTGGCCCCCGGTGGCGCGCAAGAGTTCTACGGCGTGCGCGCCGACATCGCCACCTACGGCAAGATCATCGGCGGCGGCCTGCCTTTCGCGGCCATCGCGGGCAACAGCCTGTGGCTCGATGCGCTCGACGGCGGCCAATGGCGGTACGGCGACGACTCCTACCCCGAAGCAGGCGTCACCTACTTCGCCGGCACCTTCGTGCGCCACCCGCTGGCGCTGGCCGCGGCCCACGCTTCGCTGTTGCACATCAAGCGCAGCGGGCGCTCCCTGTACCAGACCATCAACTCGCGCACGCAGCGCATGGTCGACCGCATC
>NZ_DCXA01000180.1:18103-22143 GCF_002328915.1 Aquabacterium sp. UBA2148 | reverse complement strand
GCATCAACGCGGCCTTCGCCAGCCGTGGTGCGCCGGTCAAGGCCGTGCACTGCGCCTCGCTGTGGCGCCTGCAGTGGGACGACAACGTCCGCAACATCAGCCTGTTCTACTACCTTGCCCGCTTCAAGGGCCTGCACCTGTACGAGCAGTTCGGACACTTCGTGACCGAGGCCATGACCGATGCCGACTGCGACCGCATCGCCGACACGTTCCTGCAGGTGATGGATGAATTGATCCGGCTGGGCTTCATCGCACCACGCACCACGCCTCCCTCCATCACCGAATCTGGGTCGGCAACGACACGAACCAGCACGACGCCAGCGCTCACCTCATCGGCCCTAACGCCTGGCCAGACCGAGCGTTGGCTTGCTGCCATCTACGACCCCGCGGCCCGCATGGCGCTCAACGAGTCGTTCTGTGTCACGCTGAAAGGCGACGTGGATCTGCAGGCACTCAAGCAGGCGCTGAGGGACGTCCTCGAACGGCACGACGCGTTCCGGCTCCGGTTCGACCTCGACCAGCCGATGCAGATCATTGACCCCTCTGCCCAGGTTCCGATCGACGAGGTCGATCTGCGTGCATGGTCTGACAGTGAGCAAGCCCTCGATCAACACGGCTGGCAGGCTGCTGCCATCGAGTTCCCACTGGATCAGGCTCCGCTGGCGCGTGCCAGCATCCTGAGATTGGCCGATGGCCGCGTGGTGGTTCACCTGGTTGCCAGCCACCTCATCTTTGATGGCTGGGCATCGAGTGTCTTCAACACCGAGCTGGCCCAAGCCTACCAGGCTCGCAGGATGGGACACGCGCATGCGTGGGTAGAGGCTGAGTCCCCATTGAGTTTTGCCAACACCGAGCATGCCCGCTTCGAGCAGGACGATGGTCGATCAAGCGCGCGACACTGGTCTGAGGTGCTTCAAGCGCTGCCCACTCCAATCTCTCTGGGTGACAAAACACCCGTTGGCCTGCGCGCGTTCTCAGGCAACACGGTTCGCGCACGCCTCGACGGTGATCGTCTGACTCATCTGCGAGCGCAAGCGAAGTCACAAGGCGCCACGCTCTTTCAATGGTTGTTGCAGTCCGTGGCAGAGCTCATCTGCCAGGAAAGCGGCCAACGCGACATGGTGTTGAGCATTCCGTTTGCCGCACAAAGCCTGCAACGCCATGGCCCGCTGGTGGCTGACGGCGTGCTGGACCTGCCCATCCGTCTGCAAGTGAAGGATGGGGAAGCGCTGGCAGACAGGGTTCGCCGGACCAAAGCCGCCCTCATGGACGCCATGGAGTTCCCATTGATGACCCAAGGCACCGCAGCGCGGGCCCTGGGTCTTCAAGCCGAAGGCAGCAAGCCCCCACTGACATCGATCTACTTCAACCTCAATCCCAAAGTTGACCTTTCTGGCTGGGCTCCGCTACAAGCCTCGATGCACGAAGGCCGAAAGCGGGGGCTGCTCAGCGAAGTCTTCTTCAACTTCTACGAACAATCCGATGCACTGACACTCGACCTGCATCACAGCAGCGAACATCTGAGCCTGGAGCGGGCACAGGCACTGGTCAGCCGTCTGATGCAGATCCTGGCACCGGCCCCGGCAGCAACGGCGGTGTCCATCGATAAGCGCCTGCTTGACTGGAACCTGACCGACCGGGCCCTGGATGCGCACGCTCGCATCGAAACCTGGGTGAGCCTGCAGGCGCAACGCTCCCCGTCGCGCATTGCGGTGGTGACCCATGAAGGTCAGCTCACCTATCAGCAACTCGATGCACAAGCCAACCGCATCGCCCGTATGCTGCAATCCCGAGGCGCTGCGCCAGGCCAACGCGTGGGCATCAGCCTCCCACGGGGGCAGCACCTGCTTCCAGCGATGCTGGCGGTGCTCAAAACTGGTGCCGCGTACGTCCCGATGGATCCTGGGTTTCCAGCTGAGCGGCTGCAAATGATGGCCGAAGATGCCGGCCTCACCCTGGTGGTCACGCACTCCACCTGTGCAAATGCAAGTGGTCTGCCCCGATCCATGCAGGTGCAGCTCGATACCGACGCTCGACTGCTGGATGCCTCGAGCGATGCACCAACGCCTTTGTTCACCGACACCGAAGCAGCTGCCTACGTGATCTACACATCGGGCTCAACAGGCCGCCCCAAGGGCGTGGCCGTTCCCCATCGCGCCGTGTGCAATTTCTTGGCATCCATGCAGCGCGAACCCGGCCTGCAGGCGTCCGACCACTTGCTGGCCGTCACCACACTGAGCTTTGACATCGCTGTCCTGGAGTTGATGTTGCCCTTGGTCACAGGCGGCACAGTGGTGCTCGCAACACGTGATCAGTCCATGGATGGCGAAGCCCTCATGGCACTGATGGCGCAACAAAACGTCACTGTGATGCAGGCAACACCCACCACCTGGCATCTTCTGCTGGATGCTGGCTGGCACCCTCGCACAGGCTTCCGTGCGCTCGTGGGGGGGGAGCCGCTTCCGCCCTCGCTCGCCTCAGCACTGCTGGCGAAGGGCATCGACGTCTGGAACATGTACGGCCCCACAGAAACCACCGTGTGGTCGACCTTGGCGCACATCACCGATGCCGCAGCCAAGATCACGATCGGGCACCCCATCGACAACACGCAAGTCTGGATCCTGGACGAGCGCCTGCAGCCCCTGCCGGTGGGAGCCGAAGGGGAAATCTGCATTGGTGGCGATGGGGTGGCTTTGGGCTATCACGGGCGTCCCGACCTGACGGCAGAACGCTTTGTCACGGTACCTTGGGGCCCTCGACCGGGTCGCCTGGTCTATCGCACGGGCGACCTTGGTCGGTGGCGCGAAGACGGCCAGATCGAACACCTTGGCCGAATGGACTTCCAGGTCAAGATTCGCGGCTACCGCATCGAGCTCGGCGAGATCGAGGCCCAACTGGAGAAGCAGGCAGGCGTGTCTCGTTCCGTGGTCGTGGCCCGCGAGATCACCCCGGGTGACCTGGCATTGATCGGCTACGTCGTGCCGCAAAGCGGCGCTGCGCTGGACACGGCTGCGCTGCGCAACAGCCTGCGCCACACCTTGCCTGATTACATGGTTCCGCGTTCGGTGCTGGTGCTGCCGTCGCTGCCTCTGCTGCCGAACAACAAAGTAGACCGCAAGGCATTGCCCTTGCCCGCGGGTGCCCACGCGCCGACGGAGGCGTCGCCTGCCACCACACCGCCCGCATCGCCAACGGCCAGCGGCCCGGTTGCACAAGCCACCGAAACCGTGGCCCAGGAAATGGGCAAGTTGCTGGGCCGCGATCGCCTGGGGGCCAACGATCACTTCTTTGAGCAAGGTGGCCACTCCCTGATGGCCGCGAAACTGTCTGCGGTGCTGTCCAAGGCACTTGGACAGCGCCCAGGCCTGCGCGTGATCTTCGACAACCCCACACCAGCCAAGCTGGCAGCCGCCCTCGTTCAACTGACGGCTGCGCAGGGCAACTCCCCTGCCAGCACAGCGCCGATCGATGCCATCCCCATTCGCGCAGACCAGTCGACGGCACCCTTGTCGCAGATGCAGGAACGGGTGTGGTTCCTTGAGAACCTCACCCCCGGCACGGTCGTCCACAGCATCCCCACTGGACACCGCCTGCTGGGGCCACTCGACATCGAGGCGTTCAATCAGGCGTGGCGCATGCTCATCCAACGCCAGAGCGTGCTGCGCACGGTGGTCGAACGCACGGCCAATGGCGATGTCCAGCGCATCCTGCCCGAGTTGCCCTTCAGCCTGATCCCATTCGACGACTTCAGCAAGTTGCCGGAAGAAGAGCGCAAGCCGGCAATGAACAAGGTCATCGCTGAGTTGGTGGAAACGCCTTACGATCTGGAGAAGGGTCCCCTGTTCACAGCCCGACTGTTCCGTTTGTCTCCCGAAGAGCATGGCCTGCTGTTCCAGGCTCACCACTTGATCTGGGACGCGTGGTCGTTCGACCTGCTGTACGTGGACCTGCCAGAGCTTTACAGCGCCTGCCTGGATGGCCGCCAGCCCAACCTGCCGACACTCACGGTCAGCTATGGCGACTTCGCCGCCTGGCACAAC
>NZ_DCXA01000180.1:17474-18033 GCF_002328915.1 Aquabacterium sp. UBA2148 | reverse complement strand
GGCGACTTCGCCGCCTGGCACAACGAGTGGATGGCTGGCCCAGAGCTTCAGCGCCAGTTGAGCTACTGGCGGGAGCAGCTCACCCCGCTGCCTCCGCCCCTGGATCTGCCGCTTGACCACCCCCGTCCAGCCATCATGTCTGGACGAGGCGGCTCCTTCCAGTTCAATCTGGCCAAAGACGTGACCGATGCGCTGCGTGCGCAGGCCCAACAGCAAGGGCGAACGCTCTACATCACCTTGCTGGCAGCATACGCGCTGGCCTTGCATAGGGTCAGCAAACAGCACGACTTTGTCATTGGCACACCCGTGCGAGGGCGTGAGCAGCCAGCGTTGGAGCACCTGATGGGCTTCTTCGTCAACATGCTGCCATTGCGCATGCGGCCCAAAGACGACATGACACTGCCGGCCTGGCTCAGCGCCGTGCATCGCCAAGTGGTGGACGCGTTCTCCTACCCCGATGTCCCCTTCGATCACCTCGTGCACGTCATGCAGGTGCCGCGCGACCGGAGTCGCCCCCCCATCCACCAAGCGTCGTTCTCTTACCAGGATGTCCGTGAAC
>NZ_DCXA01000180.1:0-17397 GCF_002328915.1 Aquabacterium sp. UBA2148 | reverse complement strand
TCTCTTACCAGGATGTCCGTGAACGCACCACTCGCTGGGGCAACGTGGACCACCAGCGCATGCCCACGCCCATGCTGGGTGCTGCACAAGATCTGTCGCTGTGGTGCGTGGAAACTCGCAATCACATCGAATTCGTGTTCACGTTCAATGCCGATGTGCTGGACACCAGCTCCGTCGGAGCTTTCGCGAAGGCGCTGGAGCGGCTGCTGCGTGAAATCGTGACCGACCCGGATCGTCCTCTGTCCCGATACGATTTCTCCCCTGGGGCAACGTCGGACGCACCTCCTGCAAACGCTCCTTCCACGGCCGCGTCAACACCCAGCGGCATTGCCACGACCTCCTCTGCCGAATCGGTGGAGTCGGCCATTGCCGAGATCTGGCGCGGCCTGCTCGGGCTCGATCGATTCGACATCGACGAGGACTTCTTTGACCGCGGCGGCCACTCGCTGCTGGTGATGCGCGCGGTGACGCAGATCCGCAATCGCACGGGCAAGCCGGTCAGCGTCCACACCATCTTCGACAACTCCACTCCGCGCCGCCTGGCCCAGGCGCTGAGCGCAACGATGACTCCGGCACACCCCACTGCGGAGGGTGCCCAGCCCATCGGTGCGCCAAGCGCTGCCCCCCAGGTGATTCCTCACCGTGGCGACACGACCACAGCACCGCTGTCGCAAATGCAACAACGGCTCTGGTACCTCGAAAACCTGACGCCGCACAGCGTCACGCATCACATCCCCTCCGCTCACAGGCTCGATGGCGAGCTCGATATTCAGGCCCTCGCTCAAGCCTGGCAGCAACTGCTGGCCCGGCAAGCCGCATTGCGCACCGTCATAGGGCGCACGCCCACAGGCGACCATCAGCAGGTGCTGCCCCGACTGGATGCGCCCTTGCTGCCACTGGAAGACCTCAGTCACCTGACAGAGTCCGAGCGCGAATCCACTCTGCGTCACCGCATGGGCGAACTCGCCATGCAGCCGTTTGACCTCGAGAAAGGTCCGCTTTTTGCCATCCGCTTGTTCAAGCTCTCTGATCGAGACCACGTCCTGTTCTTCTTGGTCCATCACCTGATCTGGGATGGGTGGTCGTTCCAGGTGTTCAACGACGAACTGTCGGAGTTGTACAGCGCTGCCATGGCCGGACGTCCGGCACAGCTGCCTACGTTGCCCGTCACCTACGGCGACTTTGCCGCCTGGCACAACAAGTGGATGAGCGGCGAGGAACTTCAGCGCCAAACTGCGTTCTGGCAGGCCCGGATGACACCAGCGCCGGCGCCGCTGGCCCTTCCCACCGACCGATCAAGGCCTCCCCTGATGTCTGGGCAGGGTGCCTCTTGCACTGTTCACCTCGACCAACAAACAACTCACCAACTGCGAGAGGCGGCGCAACGTCAAGGGCGAACCTTGTTCACCACGTTGCTGGGGGCCTTCGGCTTGTTGCTGAACAAGCTCACCGGTCAGGAAGACCTGGTCATCGGAACACCAGTTCGAGGGCGAGACCATGCGGAACTGGAGTCGCTCATCGGCTTCTTCGTCAACACCTTGCCGCTGAGACTGACGCCCCGCGCCGATCTGACCCTATCCGACTGGTTCGCGCAGGTACAGCGCAGCACCATTGATGCTTTGTCACATCCGGACGTGCCGGTTGACCACCTTGTTCGGACCTTGCAGTTGCCACGAGACGCCAGCCGTGCACCGCTGTATCAGGCCCTGTTCTCATACCAGGATGCCCGCGAGCGCCACACGAACTGGGGCAATGTCGAGCACAAACGGTTCGATGTCCCGATGGTGGGCGCCGCACAAGACCTGGCCTTGTGGTGCGTGGAAACGCCCAACGACATCGAATTCACGTTCAACTACAACACGGACATCCTCGACGAAGGGACCGTGCAACTGTTCGCACAACGGTTGTCGCACCTGCTCAAACAGCTCTCCAGTCACGCGAACACGCCACTGAAAGACATTTCGGTGCAATCGGAGCAGGAGACCCTGCAACTGAGGCAGTGGAACAGCACGTCCATCCAATGGCCTACCACCGCTGCGAACATGATCGACCTGCTGCTGCAACAGCAGCATGCGTCATCCAGCGAAATCGCGGTGAGCCTGGCCGGAGAGCGCTCACTCAGCCACGCTGAGCTTTGGGCTCGAGCAGCGCAAATCGCGCACCATCTGCGCGCCCAGGGCCTGGGCCGAGGAAGCCTGGTTGGCGTGTGCATGCCGCGCTGCCCGGACATGCTAGCAACGACGTTGGGCATCCTTCAAGCAGGCGCAGCTTACGTGCCGCTCGACCCCGACTACCCCGCAGAGCGACTGAAACACATGGCCGAAGATGCTCGCCTGGCCTGGGTGGTCAGTCGCTCAGACACCATGCAAGCCTTTGCCTGGCCACGGGAGAGAACCCTGCTGACGGACATCGACGATGCCCTGCTGCTGCTGCAGCCGACCCGCGCACCAGAGCCAGATGCCTCCCTCGATGCCAATTCATCCGACGCCGCCTACGTGATCTACACATCCGGCTCCACGGGCAAGCCAAAAGGCGTGGTGGTGCCACACGTTTGCGTGACCAATTTCCTGCAAAGCATGGCTCGGGAGCCTGGATTGCGGGCTGGCGAACGTTTGCTGGCAGTGACCACGCTCAGCTTCGACATCTCGGTGCTGGAACTCTTCCTTCCCCTGCTCGTCGGAGCAGAAGTGGTGCTGTGCCGCAGCGATGACACCCGCGACCCATTCCAGCTCAAGGCGCTGGTGGAAGACGACATCAGCACGATGCAAGCCACACCCAGCACCTGGCACGCGCTCATCGAATCTGGATGGCAGGGGCACCCCGGCTTCACAGCGCTGGTCGGAGGAGAAGCGCTGCCAGCATCTCTTGCATCGGCCCTGCTGGCGCGTTGCGGTGCGGTCTGGAACATGTATGGTCCTACCGAGACCACGGTGTGGTCGACATGCTGGCGCGTGTCTCACCCTGAACGCGGTGTGCGCATTGGTCGGCCCATAGCCAACACCCAAGTGCACGTCCTGGATGCTCAAGGACAAACATGCCCCGTCGGAACACCTGGCGAGATCTGCATCGGCGGAGAAGGCGTCACGGCAGGTTACCTGTATCGCCCGGAACTCACAGCAGAGCGGTTCATTCGAGACCCCTTCCATGCAGCCCCCCATGCCAGGCTCTATCGCACAGGGGACCTGGGACGATGGGGGACAGAGGGTGAACTGGAGCACCTGGGCAGGCTGGATCACCAAGTCAAGGTGCGAGGCCATCGCATCGAACTCGGCGAGATCGAGGCCGCCTTGCTGAGCGACCCATCCATCGGGCAAGCCATTGTGATGGCGCGAGAGGACCTGCCCGGTGATGTGCGACTCGTCGCCTATTGCGTCCCGCGAACCCTGCACGGACTGCAAACCGATGTGACAGCACTGAGGGCTCAGCTGGCGACCATGTTGCCCGACTACATGCTGCCGCAACACATCGTGCTGCAGACGGATCTGCCAAAGCTACCCAATGGCAAGGTGGATCGATCAGCCTTGCCTCGCCCCACGGAATCCGCCCATCGAACTTCAGCCACCCGACGCAACAGGCGCGAACCCACCACGGCGCTTGAAGTGGCGATGGCGGCCGTGTGGCAAGAACTGATTGATACCGATGACATCGGCCTTGACGACAACTTCTTCAACCTAGGAGGCCACTCGCTCCTGGCCATGCGTGCGGTCACCGAAATCAAACGTCGGACAGGGTTGACCATCAATGTGCGACGACTGATTTTCGAAACCCTGGGGCAGTTGGCCGCCTCCGAATCTGCCACACAGCCGGCTCGACAGACCGACGTGGACCACCCCGCCCAGGACACCCCGAAGCAAGCGGTGCAACCGTCGACCGAGGCCAGCAAAGGTGGCTGGTTCAGCCGCTTGCTGGGACGTTGATCCCGTGCCGACACCGAGCCCTTTCCTGCTCTGAGATGACACCATTTTTCTTTGGCCCAGCCGAGCGCAGGCTCTATGGGGTCTACCACCCGCCGGCCCCGGCGAATCGCACCGCTTTGCAAGTGTTGCTGTGCGCCCCCTTCGGACAGGAGGCCGTTCGCACACACCGCCTGCACAGGCTCCTGGCGGAACAGTTGGCGCGCCAAGGATTCCACGTCATGCGCTTCGACTACCACGGCACAGGAGAGTCCTCGGGAGAAGACACCGAAGGCTCGCTGGCGCAGTGGCAAGAAGACATCCTGGCCGCCCAAGAAGAGCTCGGTCGCCGCACACGAGCACGAGAAACCGTGTGGGTTGGCGCCCGCCTTGGAGGCACGTTGGCACTGCTCGCCTCGGCGCGCAGTGCCACGCCCCCCCTGCGCATCGTTTTATGGGAGCCTGTCCTGGACGGCCCGACATATGTTCAAGAGTTGGCTATCGCCCACGTCAAGCACACGTTTGATCCGTTCATCCATCGACACAAGCCCCAAGCCGAACTGCGTCACGAAGCAATGGGGATCGGCGTGAGCGATGCCTGGCTTGCCGAAATGCGGAGCGTCTCTCTCGAGCGAATCCACCCGTCGTGTCTTCAGGCCTGCTATCACGTGGCAACAGCGCCGACGCCTGCAGCCCAACGCCTGTCAGAGCGTTTGCAAGCGCATGGGGCTGATTGGCGATACCTGCCAACCCAGGCACACATGGACTGGCACACCGAAGAAGCCGGTGGCAGTGCCCTGGCTCCCCCCGAGTTGCTTCGGCTTCTGACCTCCGCCATCAAAGGTGAGGTGGCATGAACGAGCACATCCTCACCTTTGGGCCAGGGTCTCATCTGGTCGGCACGCTCACGCGGCCCACTGGGGCGACCAAAGGCACGACCATCTTGCTGCTCAACGCCGGGGTCATTCATCGCATGGGGCCGCACAGGATCAACGTCAAGCTGGCTCGACGTCTGGCAGAGGACGGATTCACCGTCCTGCGCCTTGACCTGTCCGGGCAGGGCGACAGCGATGCCCCGGATGGCTCCCTGCCCTTCGAGCAGCAGGCAGTGAAGGATCTGCAAGAGGCCATGAACCACCTGCAACGCCTGACCCACACCGACTCCTTCGCTCTGGCTGGCATCTGCTCCGGAGCGCATCACGGCATTGCCGCGGCCCTTGATGACGATCGTCTCAAGGCACTTTGGATGATGGACCCTCATGCTTACCCCAGCGCCAAGACAAAGTGGGTGCGCGCGCGCAAACAACTTCAACTGGACTTTGCTGGCACCTTGGCACGTTGGGTCACCAAGGCCTGGCAGATCATCCGCATGCGCATCGACACCCGGGCGCCGCCCGATGGGGAACCGCCCATGCTGATCGACAACCCGTACCCCACCCCACCCAAATCCGAGTTTGCGGGCTGAATTCAAACCTTGCTTGACAAGGGGGTTCGGCTGCAAGTGGTGTATTCCGGCGGCATGTTCTGGCAATACAACCACCCCTCACAGTGGCGAGAAACGTTCAGCGCTTTTGGCAGGGTCGCTCACGTTCCGTGCGAACTGCTGCCCGATGTTGACCACACCGCCTCGACCCTGCACGCCCAACGACGGCTGATGGACTCTGTCCTGAAGTTTGTCGCTCATCTCCCCTGACCCACCAGCCACCCAAATGAGCACCTGTTTTGCCACCGATCTCAACAGCGAACTGCTGGACAAACAGCCGTTCAAGTTTCATCACAACCTGATGGGGCACCCCGCACTCTCTCTGGAGAACCTCTCCAGGGTCCTGCCAACTTTGCCAGAGCAGCAGGTCATGTACTCCAAGGGCCTGCAGGATGTCGGAGCCGATTTCGAGTCAACCTTCCGGAAAAAGCCAAAGGACCGGTCGCTGGAAGAGACCATCGAGTCCATTCGCACTTCAGACTCGTACATCATGGTGCGCTCACCGGAAGCAGATCCGTCGTTCGCAGACCTGTATCGAGACCTGTGCGGGGAGGTCTCGGCGCTGATGAAAAAACGCGGCGTTGGTGATTTGCCGGTGGGTGCACAGCTGTACCTGTTCATTGCCTCACCAAACAGCATCACCCCGTTTCACATCGACCGCTATTCCACGTTCCTGATGCAGTTCCGCGGCAGCAAAGCCGTCACGGTGGCCAAGCCCTGGGACGATCGGGTGGTGTCCCAAGCGAACCGCGAGGCTTATGTCATCCGCCAGAACACGAAGCTACCCTGGACACCCCAGGTTGACCAGATGTCTACCGTCTTCGAGTTCAGCCCCGGCGAGGCGCTGCACATTCCGTTCGTGGCGGGGCACCACGTGCGCAACGGTCCGGAAGATGTGTCCATATCCATGTCGATCATCTTCAACACCGATGAGAGCATTCGCTGGCGCGATGCCCTGTCATTCAACCATGTGCTGCGCAAAAATCTGCGCCGTGTGGGCTTGCAGCCTTCCAAGGTCGGTCAATCGGCGTGGCGGGATTCACTGAAGTCGAACATGTGGCACGGTTACCTCAAGATGCGCGGTTTTGGCGACTGAGGTCGGCGCTCTCAACGCATGCCCAGCTGGCCATCCGCATCCACGAAGTTCACCAGCTCGTCGGTGGTCAAGCCGGGAATGTTCAAACCGAAGCGTTCATTGATCAGCTCGACCATCGACTGAGCCCACAGTGCGTTCCAGACCGTCCCGGCATGCCCGTCTTGCAAGGTGGCGTGCCAAGGATCGTCGCCCCCGGTATTGCTGACTTCGAAGCGACTCCCGAAAAGCACCCTGCGATAGTCGGCCATGCCAGTTGCCTCGCGAGAGCCCCAGCGGGCAGCAAACCAAGCCTGATCATCGAAGAATGCCATGCGAGGATCCTGAGCGACCAGGGCACGCAGCCCCTGGTCAAATCGCGCAAGGCCCAGTCGAATGGCCGCCAAGGCCTCTGGCGACTGCCAGAGGTGATGAAATTTCTCCCACTCGGTATTGTTGAAGATGCCCACCAGCACGATTCGCAGTTCCGGTTGAGTCTGCCGAAGCCTTTTCACGGCTCTGGCGATATGCGACAGGCACGAGTCGATCAAGGCCACCACATCCGGATCGGACGGGTTGCGGGACAAGGCATCCAGCGCGGCCTGCTTGCCAAAATCATTCGTTCCGATGCGAATCACCACCACCCCCTGTTGCCAACGCACTGGGGTGCGAGCCATCAGCGTTAACAGGCGTTGGGTCTGGTCTTGGGGGGGGGCATTGAGGTTTGAGCACACTGCACCCGAGTACGCCTGATTGAACAAATGATCCTGCTTCGCGGGAAACCGTCCATCCTGACCCAACGCGTCGCGCAGCATCGACAGGCGCCTGAAGCGGGTTCCCCACGTGCCCCAAGGCCCAGGATCAAGCTGCGTTGATCTCAGGTTAGCCAACACCTCGGTCCATTGCCACGTGCGTTGGCGCATTTGCCCGCCTCGTGCACCAGGCCAGCGGGCAAATGTCAATTCATCGTGGTACGCATGGCTGTCGGAATCACCCAGAACCCCGAATGGCACGGCAGCTTCGTCAGAGGACCTGCCGTGCAGCGACTGCTGCATTCGCTGATCCGGCGCAAACACGAGCCACAACACGCCAAAGATGATCACCCCGCACAGCGCCAGCCAAATGAACTTCTTCATGATGTCGTCGCACGTTGTCCAAGACGCTTCCGCAACCTCCCCTGGCGCGGTTCGGTGTATCTTATCCGCCAAACAAAGACCTGCTTTGCCCAGCCTGACTCCCATGCAACTGGCCACCATCAAACGACTGCCGCTCATCCGCACCTGGTTGCATCGACGTGCGATCGGAAAGTACCTGTCGCCGCGCGGCCGTGGTTTCCACTGTGGGCACTTTCAGACCTTTGCACAGGCACGCGCCTGGCTGCCCCCGTCTGCAGAGTTCAGCCACGAGAAGTTCACCGAGGAGTACGTCAACGAACGGTGCCACCGCATCTGGTCTTTTGACTACCCCGTGCTTTTCTGGCTGCGAGGAGCATTCGAGACAGGATCCACCTCGCTGCTGGACATAGGCGGCTCGATCGGCAACCAGTACTACGCCTACCAGCGCTATCTGGCGTACCCGCCCGCACTGCAATGGCGAGTCCAGGAGCTGAGCGCCTTCATCGAGCAAGGGCGAGACATTGCCCAACAGCGTGGAGCCACTGCGCTGTCCTTCTCAGACGACTGGCCTGACCCATGGTTGTCATGCGACATCTGGATGGCCGCGGGCGTCCTGGAGTTCATGGAGGATGTTGATCTTTTCTCGCTTCTCTCGCGTGCGTCCCGCAAACCTCGCCACATCCTGATCAACAAGCTACCGCTGACCGAAGCCCCTGCCTTCGTGTCCAGTCAGAACATCGGCTTCGGCTCCTACGTACCGCACCATGTGTTCAATCGCCAGGCCTTTGTCAGCGGCATCGAGCAGCATGGTTATGAACTCGTTGACCAGTGGGAGGTCCCCGATCGAAAATTCCTTTCCTTGGGTTTCGATGAGGACGAGTTCGACACATACAGTGGCCTGTACTTCCGGCTGAAGCCGTGATGTGGGACGTGTCCAGCGCCCGACAGAGTTGGGTTTGCGTGACCCCCTTCATCGGTGCGCAGGTGTGGCTCATCCCCCTGCCAGATGCGGAGCAATCGGTCAGCCGGGGCACGCTGGCCTGCCTGAGCGAAGCAGAGCATCAACGCGCACTGCGCTTCACCCGGCGCCATGACGCCTGCCGTTACCAAGCGGCCCATGCTGCCTTGAACGTTTTGCTGGCGGAGCGGTTGCACCGTGAGCCGGCGGCGTTGGCGATGCAAGCCAGCGCCCATGGCAAGCCCGAACTGATTCCCCCCTCACTTCGTTTCAATCTCTCGCACAGCGCTGGCTGGGCGCTCGTGGCAATGCACCCCGACCTGCCCCTGGGAGTGGACATCGAAGTTCACCAACCGTCACGAGACAACGAATCGCTCGGCAGCGCCATCTTGACTCCGAGCGAATGGCAAGCCTGGGCCCGCCTGGCCCCTTCCCAACGTGACGCGGCCCTGTTCAATGCCTGGACTCGCAAGGAAGCTTGCCTCAAGGCATTGGGAACGGGGCTGCTGACCCCGCCTGACCAGGTGCCAGTGAGCGTGTCCCCACAGGCTGACAAAGGAGATTGGCGCCCGCCCCTTGGGCCGCAGGTGAATTGGACCGACCTGATCCTCCCTGTTCATCAGGCGCACTCGGCCAGCTTGGCCTGGATCAAAGCCTGAAGGTCACAGGTCTTTGAGTGGATGGGCGTGCAAGGGCCACACCTGCTCGAAAAACGCCTCGACCTGCGCGGCGTCCAGGTCCGAAATCTTGGCCGGCCGCCACTTCGGAGCGTGGTCCTTGTCGACCACCAGGGCGCGCACGCCTTCGACCGTTTCGCTCTCGGCACCCTTGCGCAACTGGAAACAGTGCCGCACCAGCGTGCGCTCCATGCGGAACACCTCGGCCAGTGGCATGCTGCGCCCTCGCCGCACCTGCTCCAGCGTGACGGCCATCATCAGTGGCGAGTGACCGGCCATCTGCTGCAGCGTGGCTTGGGCCCACTCGCTGCCATCGGCCTGCAACGACGCCACGATGTCCTGCAGGCTGGGCAGGCTGAAATGCCGCTGGATGGCATCGAAATGCACCGTCACCGTGGCCTCGGGCAGGTGCTCCAGGGGATGCAGGTCAAGGTGGGCACGCAGCCGGGCCACGATCGCCTCGCCGGTGCCACCCGGTGTTTGACGCAGGTCGGCCAGGAAGGCGGGCAGGCAACCGCCCTGGGCCGCCACGTCGGCCAGGCCCAGGGTGAGCGCATCGGTCACGTGCAGGTGGGGGCCGACTACACCCAGGTACTCGCCGATGGCCCCGGCGCATCGAGGCAGGAAGTAGCCGCCCCCGACGTCGGGGAACAGGCCGATGCGCGTCTCGGGCATGGCCATGCGCAGCGTCTCGGTGGCCACGCGCAACTTGCAGCCCTGCGCCAGGCCCATGCCACCGCCCATGGTCACGCCCTGCAGCCAGGCGATCGTGGGCTTGGGGAACACATGGATGAAGTGGTCCAGCGCGTACTCCTCGCTGAAGAAATCCTCCACCGCCGGGTCGCCTGCCAGGGCCGCATCGTGCATGAAGCGGATGTCGCCGCCGGCACAAAAATGCGTCACCGGCTGCTTGTCGTCGCTGGCCTCGCGGGCAGCGCCGCGCAGCAACACAGCCAGCACGGCGGGGTCATCGGCCCATCCGCGCAGGACGGTGCTGAGCTCACGCACCATCTCCAGGTTGAGCGCGTTGAGCGCGCGGGGGCGGTTCAGTGTGATGACACCCAGGCCACCGACGACTTCGGTGAGGACAGGAGCAAACATGGGGACACTGTATTACAGCGGCCCCATGCTTCTGCGCACCTCAGCCCATCATCAAGTCATCTTCGCGATGATCCGCTCGATGTTGCGCTCGGCGAACGCCGTCACCGACAGCGCTGGGTTGGCCACCAACGAGTCGGGGAACAGGGCTGCGTCCATCACATACAGGCCCGGATAGCCCTTGACCTCTCCCACGTCGTCCGTGGCCAGCCCGATCGGGCAGCCACCCAGCGGGTGATAGGTCGCGTTGTCACCCACCGTCTTGCCGCCGAACCAACTCTTGTTGTAGGTCGCACCGTTGGCCTTGTTGATCTTGTCGTACACGGCTTTGGCGCTCGTCACCGGCTCGTTCTTGGCCGTGGCTGACCAGTTCAGCACCGACTGCTGCTTGCTGGCGTCGTAACTGAACTTACCCAGCTCCGGTGTCTGCGTCATGGTGATGTGTGCGGTGCTGAAGGTGTCGATGCCCAGCGGCATGGCGATGTTCATCGAGTACACCTGCTGCCCCTTGTGGTCGTAGGCATCAATGCCCGTGGCCGGCAACACCGAGGTCTTGGCGCCCGTGGGCGTGTAGACGTTGCGCACCATGAAGATCTCACCGTTGGAGCTCCAGCGCGTGCCGATGT
The DNA here is from genome assembly GCF_002328915.1 of Aquabacterium sp. UBA2148. Classification (NCBI taxonomy): domain Bacteria; kingdom Pseudomonadati; phylum Pseudomonadota; class Betaproteobacteria; order Burkholderiales; family Sphaerotilaceae; genus Aquabacterium; species Aquabacterium sp. UBA2148. The sequence goes on along the minus strand of NZ_DCXA01000180.1, from coordinate 6,475 downwards.
GTTCGTTCAGGTTGGGCAGCGTGCCGGTGGCGCGGGCCTTGACCAGCAGGTTGGTCGTGCCCATGGAGCCGCCGCCCAGGAACAGACGATCACAGCTGATGGTGCGCGTGGCCAGCACCGTGCCCTTGACGTCGATCTGCTTGGTGGTGACGAGGTAGCGGCCATCGGCTGCGCGACCGATCGAGGTCACCTCGGTCAACGGTTGGATCCGCACCAGGCCCGTCCCCAACGCCTCGGCCAGGTAAGTCTTGTCCAGGCTCATCTTGCCGTGGTTGTTGCCGAAGCCGCCTTCGCTGCCCAGCGCAGACTTCGGCGCCGTGCCGGCTTCTTCCTGCTCCATGTAGGCCATGTCATAGCCCGAGTCGAGCGTGCGCCACTGGAAGCCCGCCTTGGCGGCCTGAGCGCAAGCCACGCGCGCATAGCGGTGGTAGGCGCTGGCCTGGTAGTACGCGGGTCGGATCTTGTTGCCCTTGAGGCCCGACAGCGCTCGCGGGTAGTAGACGTTGTAGAGCTCGTTGATGTCGATGCCCGAGGGCAGGATGCGCTGCAGCGTCTCGCGGTAAGGCGTGATCAGCATGGCCAGGTTGACCAGCGAACCACCGCCCACGCCACGGCCCAGGTAGACGTCCATGTTGGGCGACGACACCACGTCGAGGATGCCCGCGGCCACCGGCACCTTCAGCAGGCTGCTGACCGGGATGACACCGCCAATGGTCGAAAACACCGCCGTGATGCGGTCCTTGAACCACATGGCGCGCTCGTCGGGCGAGAAGGGCTTGCAGAATATCTTGCCGTCCGAGCCAGGCGTGTTCCACAGCCGCCCCATTTCCAGCACCGTGACGCGCTGGCCCTTTTGCGCCAGGCGCAGAGCCGTCACGGCACCACCGTAGCCAGAACCCACAACGAGGTTGGGCACGTGCTCTTCGGCTTGTGCGGCATAGGCCTCTTCGGTCATCAAGCCCGCGAGTGCCGCGGCCGAGGTGATGCCACCGGTGACGGCGCGCATGGGCAGGCCCACGCTCCCCAGGCCCAACTGGGCCCCAACTGCCAGGACGCTTTGCCCCCACTGGCGACGATTCAGCTTGTTCATGATGTGCTTGCGCTCCGTGTTTTGGAAGTACAGGCATCGTAGGAACCGTGGCTGAGGCGCGCATTCACCGATGCGGCCAGTGATATCCATCACGCGGCCAGATGTGGGAAAGCCCTGATCCCGCCTTGCACGGCGGCATCAGGGCTTCCATCATCTACCCGTTCGGGGTAGGTGCCCGATCAGGCGATCAGGCGATCAGGCGTTGGCTTCGCGCGAAGCACGCTTGCGATCGTGCTCCTTGAGGAAGCGCTTGCGCACGCGGATGCTCTTGGGCGTGATCTCGACCAGCTCGTCGTCGTCGATGAAGTCCACGCCGTACTCCAGCGTCAGGTCGATCGGCGGCGTGATCTTGACGGCGTCTTCCTTGCCCGAGACACGGAAGTTGGTCAGCTGCTTGGTGCGCGTGGCGTTGACCACCAGGTCGTTGTCGCGGCTGTGGATGCCGACGATCATGCCTTCGTACACCGGGTCGTTCGGCTTGACGAACATGCGGCCGCGGTCGTCGAGCTTGCCCAGGGCATAGGTGAAGATTTCACCGTCGTCCATGGAGATCAGCACGCCGTTCTTGCGGCCGCCGATGTCACCCTTGTGGGCTTCATAGCCGTCGAAGATCGACGAGATCAGGCCCGAACCACGGGTCAGGTTCATGAATTCGTTGGAGAAGCCGATCAGACCGCGAGCGGGGATGCGGTACTCCAGGCGCACGCGGCCATGGCCGTCCGGCTCCATGTTGATCATCTCGCCCTTGCGCAGGCCCAGGGCCTGCATCACGCCACCTTGGTGGATTTCTTCCACGTCGGCGGTGACCAGCTCCATCGGCTCGGACTTCACACCGTCGATGTCCTTGAACATCACGCGGGGCTTGGACACGGCCAGCTCGTAGCCTTCACGGCGCATGTTTTCCAGCAGGATGGTCAGGTGCAGTTCACCACGACCACAGACCTCGAAGATGCCGTCTTCGTCGGTTTCCTTCACGCGCAGGGCCACGTTGTGCTGCAGCTCTTTTTGCAGGCGGTCCCAGATCTGACGCGAGGTCACGAACTTGCCCTCGCGACCAGCCAGCGGCGAGGTGTTCACGCAGAAGTTCATGGTCAGGGTGGGCTCGTCCACCTTCAACATGGGCAGCGGAGCGGGGTTGGCCGGGTCGGTCACGGTCACGCCGATGCCGATGTCTTCGATGCCGTTGATCAGCACGATGTTGCCGGGGCCGGCTTCGGTGACCTGCACGCGGTCCAGGCCCTGGAAGGTCAGCACCTGGTTGATGCGGCCATTGATGGCCTTGCCATCGGGGCCTTCCATCACGACCACGTTCTGGCCCGGCTTGGCCGTGCCCTGGCTGATGCGGCCCACGCCGATGCGGCCCACGAAGGTCGAGAAGTCGAGTGCGGAGATCTGCAGTTGCAGCGGCGCCGCCGGGTCACCCTTTTGCGCAGGCACATGCTTGAGCACGGTGTTGAACAGGGCCGACATGTCAGGGCCCCACTGCTCACCAGGCGCACCTTCTTCCAGGGAGGTCCAGCCGTTGATGCCCGAGGCGTAGACCACGGGGAAGTCGAGCTGTTCGTCGGTGGCGCCCAGCTTGTCGAACAAATCGAATGCAGCGTTGATGACGGCATCCGGCTTGGCACCGGGCTTGTCCACCTTGTTGACCACGACGATGGGCTTGAGACCCAGGGCCAGCGCCTTCTTGGTCACGAAGCGCGTTTGCGGCATCGGGCCTTCTTGCGCATCGATCAGCAGCACCACGCCGTCGACCATGGACAGCGCGCGCTCGACCTCACCACCGAAGTCCGCGTGGCCCGGGGTGTCGACGATGTTGATGTGCGTGCCTTCCCAGCTCACGGCGCAGTTCTTGGCCAGGATGGTGATGCCGCGCTCGCGTTCGATGGCGTTGTTGTCCATCACGGTGTCGACGACCTTTTCATGGTCGGCGAAGGTGCCGGACTGGCGCAGCAGTTGGTCCACCATGGTCGTCTTGCCATGGTCCACGTGGGCGATGATCGCGATGTTGCGGATTTGAGTGCTCATGGGAATCTCTCAGGTCTGAAATCAGTGAGTGGCCAGCGCGACTGGCTCGGTTGCTTGCTGGCTCACCAGGCCCTGCACCTCGAGGGGGCTGAGCAGGCGGGTGGGGATGAGTTCGCCGGACTGCACGTGGGCGCTGCCCAGCAGCACACGGCCTACAGAAGCGGTGGCGCCAGGCATCGGCCCGTAGACGCGCACCAAATCGGCATTGGGCAGCATCACCTTGCGGCGCAAGCCGGTGAGGAAACGCGCTGCTTCGTCTTGCGACAAGTCCACATCGGGGCAATCGGCAAGCAGGACGTCGGGCGCCATCAGGTGCTCGTCGCGCTCGGCCTCGGTCATGGCCTGCAAGGCTTCGAGCGTGACCGCGCCTTGCAGGCTGACGCCGCCGCTGCCGGTTCGGCGCAGGCCGATGAGGTGGGCGCCACAACCCAGGTGCTCGCCGATGTCCTCGGCCAGGGTGCGGATGTAGGTGCCCTTGCTGCAACGCACGTCGATGGTCACGACCTCACCTTGCACCGACAGGATGTCAATGGCGTGAAGGGTCACGCGCCGAGGCGCGCGCTCGATCTCGACGCCTTCGCGGGCGTATTCGTACAGGGCCTTGCCCTGGTGCTTGAGCGCCGAGTGCATGGGCGGGACCTGGTCGATCGTGCCCACGAAGGCATCGCAGGCGGCGCGCAGGCGCTGGGCATCCAGCATGGCGGCCGTCACTTCGCGGGTGCTTGTGACTTCGCCTTCGGCATCGGCCGTGGTGGTGCGCACGCCCAACTGGAGCGTGGCGGTGTAGCGCTTGTCGGCGTCGAGCGAGACCTGCGAGAACTTGGTGGCCGCGCCAAAGCACAACGGCAGCAAGCCGGTGGCCAACGGGTCGAGCGTGCCGGTGTGACCGGCCTTCTCGGCACGCAACAGCCGCTTGACCTTCTGCAAGGCGTCGTTGCTCGACAGGCCCAGAGGCTTGTCCAGCAGGATGACGCCATGCAGCGCCCGGCGCGGTTGACGCGGCGGGCGGGTCAGCTGTTGCGATGCCGTGGCCATGTTCACGCGCCCTGCCCCTCCGCGCCCGGCTCATCCGCATCCTTGGCTTTGTCGGCCACGGCGCGGTTGATCAGGGCGTTGAGCTCGGCCGCGCGCTCGGTGGTGCGGTCGAAGTGGAAATGCAGCGTCGGCACGGTGTGGATCTGCAGGCGCTTGAACAGGCCGTTGCGCAGGAAGCCTGCGGCTTCGTTCAGGCCTTCTTCGGACGCCGTCGGGTCACCCACCAGCAGGGAGAAGCGGATCTTGGCGTGAGCGTAATCCGGCGTCACCTCGACGTTGCTGATCGTGACCATGCCGATGCGCGGGTCTTTGAGGTCGCGGATGAGCTCGGCCAGGTCACGCTGGATCTGGTCGGCCACTCGCAAGCCGCGATTGGGTGTGGAACGTTTGTGGCGCATGGTGCTTGACTCTTTCCTGGTGCCCGCCCTCCAAGCACAAACCCCGCCTGGGTTTCAGGCGGGGTTGATCGGGGGAGCGGTCGCTGCGTTTTTTACAGCGTGCGAGCCACTTCCTTGATTTCGAAGAACTCGAGCACGTCACCTTCCTTGATGTCGTTGTAGCCCTTGATGTTGAGACCACACTCGAAGCCTTCGCGCACTTCCTTGACGTCGTCCTTGAAGCGCTTGAGGCCTTCGAGCTCGCCGGTGTAGATGACCACGTTCTCGCGCAGCAGGCGCAGCTTGGCGCTGCGGCGGACCACACCGCTGGTGACCATGGAGCCACCGATGGTGCCGATCTTCGAGGCGATGAACACCTGACGGATCTCAGCGGTACCGATGACTTCCTCGCGCTGCTCCGGAGCCAGCATGCCGCCCATTGCCGCCTTCACATCGTCCACGGCGTCGTAGATGATGTTGTAGTAGCGGATGTCGATGCCGTTGTGGTCGGCCACCTTGCGGGCGTTGGCGTCCGCGCGGGTGTTGAAGCCGATCAGCACGGCCTTCGAGGCGATCGCCAGGTTGACGTCCGACTCGGAGATGCCACCCACTGCAGCGTGAACGATCTGAACGCGCACTTCTTCGGTCGACAGCTTGAGCAGCGAAGAAGCCAGCGCTTCTTGCGAGCCTTGCACGTCGGCCTTGATGATGATCGGCAGGGTCTGAACGTCGCCGCCTTGACCCATTTGCTCGAACATGTTTTCCAGCTTGGCGGCCTGTTGCTTGGCCAGCTTGACGTCACGGTACTTGCCTTGGCGGAAGGTGGCGATTTCACGGGCGCGGCGCTCGTCCGACAGCACCATGAACTCGTCACCGGCCGAGGGCACCTCGGTCAGGCCCTGGATTTCCACGGGGATGGAAGGACCGGCTTCGGTGGTCGGCTTGCCGTCTTCGTCCAGCATGGCGCGAACACGGCCATACGAGGCACCGGCCAGGACGACGTCGCCGCGCTTGAGCGTGCCGGACTGCACCAGCACGGTGGCCACAGGGCCGCGGCCCTTGTCCAGGCGCGCTTCGATCACCAGGCCCTTGGCCATGGCTTCCTTGGCGGCCGTCAGCTCCAGCACTTCGGCTTGCAGCAGCACGTTTTCCAGCAGTTCGTCGATGCCTTGGCCGGTCTTGGCCGACACCGGGCAGAACGGGGCGTCGCCGCCGTAAGCTTCAGGCACGACCTGTTCGGCAACCAGCTCCTGGGTCACGCGCTCGATGTTGTTGCCCGGCTTGTCGATCTTGTTGATCGCGACCACGATGGGCACGCCAGCGGCCTTCGCGTGGTGGATGGCTTCCTTGGTCTGGGGCATGACGCCGTCGTCTGCGGCCACCACCAGGATGACGATGTCGGTGGCCTTCGCACCGCGGGCACGCATGGCCGTGAAGGCCTCGTGACCCGGGGTATCCAGGAAGGTGATCATGCCGCGCGGGGTGTCCACGTGGTAGGCACCGATGTGCTGCGTGATGCCGCCCGCTTCGCCCGCGGCGACGCGAGACGTGCGGATGTAGTCCAGCAGCGAGGTCTTGCCGTGGTCGACGTGACCCATGACGGTGACCACCGGCGCACGGGGGAAGAGCTCGGCCGTTTGTTCGGCGTGTTCTTCTTCCAGGAAGGCATCGGGGTCGTCCAGCTTGGCGGCGAGCGCCTTGTGGCCCATCTCTTCCACCACGATCATGGCGGTTTCCTGGTCCAGCTGCTGGTTGATGGTGACCATCTGGCCCAGCTTCATCATCTGCTTGATGACTTCGGAGGCCTTGACGGACATCTTGTGGGCGAGGTCGGCCACCGAGATGGTCTCGGGCACGTGCACCTCGATGACCTGCGGCTCACTCGGCGGCACGAAGTTCGACTGGTTGTCGCCACCACGGTCACCACCACGGCGACCACCGCGAC
>NZ_DCXA01000182.1:3938-8493 GCF_002328915.1 Aquabacterium sp. UBA2148 | reverse complement strand
CCGAGTCCCTGGCCCGCGCCCAGGTGGCACAAGCCCAATCTCCCCGTGCCCAGGCCAGCCGTGCCGCCTTGTCAGACGAGCTGACGATGGACCAGATGGTGGCCCGCCAGGAAACCCCTCGCGCCGCTGCTCGCCCGGCTGCCAAGGCCCAGCCACAGGCACACGCACCGGCACAGGCCAAGCCAGCCGCACCGGTGGCTGCCCAACCCGACACCGCGACCCTGGAGGCCCTGCGCTCGGCTCAGGAGGCCAACACCACCTTGCTCGGCGAGTTGCGCGCCATGCGCGCCATGATGACCGAGCGCTTCGAGACCATGGCCTTCCTGGACAAGCTGGGCCGCACCCCCGCCCAGGCCAACCTGGCCCAGCGCCTGCTGGACGGCGGCTTCTCGACCGTGCTGATCCGCAAGCTGCTCGACGCCATGCCCGCCGACGTCAACAACGGCCAGCACGACGAGATGGAATGGGCCACCCAGGTGCTGCAGCGCAACCTCAACACCGCCGACACCGAGCGCGCCATCGAAGACCAGGGCGGTGTGTTCGCCCTGATCGGCTCGACCGGCGTGGGCAAGACCACCTCCACCGCCAAGCTGGCCGCCACCTTCGCTGCCAAGCACGGCGCGCAGAACCTGGGCCTGATCACGCTGGACGCCTACCGCGTCGGCGCCCACGAACAGCTGCGCGCCTACGGTCGCATCCTGGGTGTGCCCGTGCACATGGCCCATGACCGCGCTGCCCTGGAAGACCTGCTCGAACTCCTGTCGGGCAAGAAGCTGATCCTCATCGACACCGCCGGCATGGCCCAGCGCGACGGGCGCACCAAGGACCTGCTGGAAATGCTGTCCCACCCGGCCATCAAGAAGCTGCTGGTCATCAACGCATCGGCCCAAGGCGACGCCATCGAGGACGTCATGCACGCTTATCACGCGCAGCAGTGCTCCGGCGTCATCCTCTCCAAGCTGGACGAGGCCGTGAAGCTCGGCCCGGCGCTGGATGCGTTAATCCGTCACAAGCTCAAGGTCCTGGGCGTGGCAAACGGCCAACGCGTGCCCGAAGATTGGCACCGACTGTCCGCACAAGCCCTGGTGCACCGCGCGCTGCGCGCCAGCCTGAACCCGGCCTACCGCCTCGATCCCAACGAGGTCAGCCTGATCCTGGCCACGCCCTCGATGCCCGAGATGCTGCAGCAGTCTGCCCGCGCTGCCACCGCCACCGCCTGACCCACACCGAGCCGCCCTCCATGGTCCGACCCGTGCGTTCTGCCCTCCCAGCCCAGCCTGTTGACCAGGCCCAGGGCCTGCGCCAGATGTTCGCCGCCCGCGTGCTGCGTTTCATCCCGGTGGTGGCCAACACCCGCTCCAGCGCCGGTGGCCTGGTGCTCGAGCGCCTGTGCGCGGCCTACGCCGCTTGTGGCCTGAGCACCCTGGTCGTCGATGCGGGCGAGCAGGCGAGGGCGCCCAGCGAGCTCGCCGAGTTCGACCTGTCCGAAGGCATCGAGCGCCTGTCGGATCACGTCAGCTACATGGCCGCGCGGGGCTTGCCCCTGAAGTTCGCCGACGCCCGAGGCTCTTGCTCGACCCTGCTCGACGAACTGGCCGATGCCTCCGCCCGCAGCGACGTGGTCCTGCTGCACGCCTCCGCCAGCGAGCTGGTGCGCATCTTTGGCGACCGCTGCCGAGGCCACAACCTGCGCCCCCTGGTCTTCACCAACGACCTGGCCGAAGGCCTGACCGACGCCTACGCTGCCGTCAAGGTGCTCAGCCAGCGAGGAGGCTGGATGGCCTATGACCTGCTGATGTGCGCCCCGCGTCGCAGCCAGCAGGCCGACGAAGTCATCCGTCGACTCGCGCGGTGCTCGGACCAGTTCCTGGGGGCTGCGCAACGCGTCGCCCTGCGCCTGGACCCCTTCGAGCCCGCCTCGATCGACCCCGACGCCCGCTTCATGGAGCTGGCCGCCGGCCTGCTGCGCTGCGCCTTGCCCCACACCCTGGGTGAGACCGCTTTCGACCACCTGTTGTCGCCCGGTGCAGCCCTGCCTGCCCGCGTGTCACCCGTACTCAACTGAAGATGCTCATGGAGCCCAGCATGTCCAGCACGTACACCGCCAAAGGCCGTCTCGACGTCGACTCGATGCTGCGCCAGTACAGCCCGCTGGTGCGGCGCCTGGCCCACCAGATGATCGCCAAGCTGCCAGCCAACGTCGAAATCGACGACCTGATCCAGGTGGGCATGATCGGCCTGACCGACGCCTTGACCCGCTTTGACGCCGGGCAGGGGGTGCAGTTCGAGACCTTCGCCACCCAGCGCATCCGTGGCGCCATGCTCGACGAACTGCGCGGCGCCGACTGGCTCAGCCGGGGCACCCGCAAACAGCAGCGCGACATCGAACGCGCCGTGCACAGCCTGGAGCAAAAACTCGGCCGCGCCCCGCAGGAAAGCGAGATCGCCAAGGAAATGGGCATGGCGCTGACCGAGTACCAGGAGATGCTTGGCAAGGTGCGCGGCACCCAGCTGATCTACCTGGAAGACATGAGCGGCGAAGATGGCGACAACGACTACCTCGATCGCCACGTCACCGACGAAGGCAACGACCCGTTGAGCTTGCTCGAAGACCACCGCATGCGCCATGCTCTGGTCGAAGCCATCAAGAACCTGCCCGAGCGCGAGCAGTACGTCATGAGCATGTACTACGAGCAGGACATGAACCTCAAGGAAATCGCCGCCGTGCTGGGCGTGACCGAATCGCGTGTTTGCCAGCTGCACAGCCAATCCATCGCCCGGCTGCGCGTCAAGCTCCGAGAGTGGTGACCTGAAGCCCGCCAGCTTCTGCTCCCTCGGGCGATGGCCTCCCTTCTGAAGAGGGGTGCCCATGTTGGCCTTGTTCAAAAAGCGCGAAACCGTGGCATCGGTTGCGCCAGCGGTCTCTGCCGAGCCCATGCGCTTGGAAGGGGCCGAATCCGTTTATGCGCTCGCGCAGGTGCTGCAGCGGGACTGCAGCGGCCTGGGGCTCGAGGCGGCGCAATTGCGCGGTGCCCTTGACGACTGCGCCGCCATCGCCACCGGTCAGACCACGGCCCTGAGCGGGCTGCAGGCGCAGGCGCACCAGATCGCGCAAGCGCAACAACGCATCCAGTCCGAAACCGCGCAAAGCCAGCAGGCCATGCAGCGCGCCCGCGCCAGCGTCGAGCACGTGGGCCTGGAGGTCTCCGGGGTGGTCAGCACCCTCAAGCAAGTCTCCGAAGCGGCCAGCCAGATCACCCAGGTGGCCTTGCAGACCCGGCTGGTGGCCTTCAACGCCTCGGTCGAGGCCAAGCGCGCTGGCGAGGCCGGGCTGGGCTTCTCGGTCGTGGCCGACGCGGTCAAAGACCTGTCCACCCAGGTCGAATCCATCTCCAAGGCCATCATGGGCACGGTCGCCTCGCTGGACCAGCGCATCCAGTCGCTGGCTCAGGACTTGCGCGTTGACGTGCCGGTGGACGCCAAAGCGGACCAGGATCGACAGGTGCACCTGGCCCTGATGGGGGCCGAAAGCGCCGTGCAGCGCATCGTCGAGGCCGCCAGCGCCAGCGTGGGGTTGAGCCAAGGGATCCAGACGCAGGTCGATGGCATGGGGCAGGAGGTGCAGACCGTGCGCGACGCCCTGGCCGACGCCTCCAAGCGCAGCGAGCGCGTGCTGGGCGTCTCCGAGCGGCTCATGGAGGTCATCGCCACCTGCGGCGTTGAAACCGCCGACACCCCCTACATCCAGCTGGCCCAGCAAGTGGCCGGACAAATCGCCGAACGCCTGGAGCAGGCCCTGGGCTCAGGGCGCATCAGCCTGACGCAGCTGTTTGACGAGCGCTACCAGCCCCTGGCCGGCAGCAGCCCCGCGCAACACAGCGCCCCGTTCAATGCCCTGACGGACGACCTTTTCCCGGCTTTGCAGGAAGCGGCCCTCAAGGCCCTGCCCGAGGTGGTCTTCTGCATCGCGGCAGACCGCAACGGCTACATCTCCACCCACAACAAGGTCTACTGCCATCCGCAACGGCCTGGCGACGTGGTCTGGAACACCGCCAACAGCCGCTGGCGTCGCATCTTCAATGACCGCACAGGCCTGGCCTCGGCCCGCAACACGCGAGCCTTCCTGCTGCAGACCTACCGTCGGGACATGGGGGGCGGCAAGTTCGTGCTGCTCAAGGAAGCCTCGGCACCCATCACGGTGCAGGGTCGCCACTGGGGTGGCCTGCGCCTGGCCTACCGGTTCTGAGCCTGCTCAGCCGATGCGGCCGAGCAGCAGGTACTCCATCAGGGCCTTCTGCACGTGCAGTCGGTTCTCGGCCTCGTCCCAAACCACCGATTGCGGCCCGTCGATCACCTCGGCTTCGACCTCTTCGCCACGGTGGGCTGGCAGGCAGTGCATGAACAGCGCATCGGCTGCGGCCACGCCCATCATTTCGGCGTCCACGCACCAGTCGGCAAAGGCCTTCTTGCGCTCCTCGTTCTCGGCCTCGAAGCCCATGCTGGTCCACACGTCGGTGGTCACCAGGTGGGCGCCACGGCAGGCGTCCATCGGGTC
>NZ_DCXA01000182.1:0-3863 GCF_002328915.1 Aquabacterium sp. UBA2148 | reverse complement strand
CCACGGCAGGCGTCCATCGGGTCCTTGAAGACCTTGTAGCAACCCGGGTTCGAGATGCCGGCCACCTCGGGGTCGATCTCGTAGCCGCTGGGCGTGCTCACGTGCACCGTGAAGCCCAGCAACTCGGCCGCCTGCAGCCAGGTGTTGGCCATGTTGTTGCCATCGCCCACCCAGGCCACCACCTTGCCGGCGATCGAGCCGCGGTGCTCGATGTAGGTGAAGATGTCGGCCAGGATCTGGCAGGGGTGGTACTCGTTGGTCAGCCCGTTGATGACCGGCACGCGCGAGTTGGCCGCGAACTTCACGATCTTGGCTTGCTCGTAGGTGCGGATCATCACGATGTCGACCATGCGCGAGATCACGCGGGCGCTGTCCTCGATCGGCTCGCTGCGGCCCAGCTGGCTGCCGTCGGTGGTCAGGTGCACCACCGAGCCACCCATCTGGTACATGCCGGCCTCGAAGCTCACGCGCGTGCGCGTTGATGCCTTCTCGAAGATCATGGCCAGCGTGCGGTCCGACAGTGGCTGGTACTTCTCGTAGTTCTTGAAGCGTTGCTTGATGCTGGCCGCGCGCTGGAACAGGTACTCGTACTCCGGGGCGCGCAGGTCCTTGAACTGCAGGTAGTGCTTGATCAGGCTGTTTCCGGGCTTCATGGCGCGTGGGTGTCTGTTGGAGCTGGGAGCGGGGCGGACGGCTCAGGCCTTCGGCTCGGCAAGGAACTGCTTGATGAGCGGCACCAGGGTGGCGACGAGCTCGTCGGCGTGGGCCGGGGTGAAGATCAGCGGCGGCAGCAGGCGCACGACCTTGTCGGCCGTCACGCTCAGCAGCAACCCCGCGTCGAGCGCGCGGTTGAGGATGACACCGCAGGGGCGGTCCAGCTCGATGCCGATCATCAGGCCCTGACCACGGATCTCGGTGACACCGGCCACGTTGGCCAACTCGCGGCGCAGGGCGCCCATCAGGTGCTCGCCCACGTGCTGGGCGTTGGCCAGCAGTTGGTCTTCTTCCATGATGGTGATGGTCTCGACGCCCGCGCGCATGGCCAGCGGGTTGCCGCCAAAGGTGGTGCCGTGGTTGCCCGGCTTGAGCACATCGGCCGCCTTGGGGCCACACACCACCGCGCCCACCGGCACCCCCGAGCCCAGGCCCTTGGCCAGCGGCATGACGTCCGGCTGGATGCCGGCCCACTGGTGCGCGAACCACTTGCCGGTGCGCCCGATGCCGCATTGCACCTCGTCGAGCATCAGCAGCCAGCCTTGTTTGTCACACAAGGCGCGGATGGCCTGCAGGTACTCGACGCGAGCCGGGTTGATGCCGCCTTCGCCCTGGATCACCTCCAGGAACACCGCCGTCACGTTCGGGCGGGTGCGGGCAACTTCTTCAAGTGCCTCGATGTCGTTGAGCGGCACGCGCACAAAGCCTTCGACCAGCGGCTCGAAGCCGGCGTGCACCTTGGGGTTGCCCGTGGCCGACAGCGTGGCGATCGAGCGGCCGTGGAAGGCCTTCTCGTAGACCACCACCTCGGCGCGGTCGATGCCCTTGTCGTGGCCGAACTTGCGTGCGATCTTCAGCGCGGCCTCGTTGGCTTCCAGGCCCGAGTTGCAGAAAAAGACGTTGGTCAGCCCCGAACGCTCGACCAGCAGGCGGGCCAGCTCTTCCTGCAGCGGCACCTGGTAGTAGTTGCAGCAGTGGATCATCTTGCTGACCTGATCCTGCAGCGCGGGCACCAGTTTGGCGTGGTTGTGCCCCAGGGTGTTGACCGCGATGCCGGAGAGCGCGTCCAGGTAACGTCGGCCCTCGGTGTCCCAGACTTCGGCGCCTTGGCCGTGCGACAGGGCGACGGGCAGACGGCCATAGGTGGGCATCACATGGGGCATGGCGTTGACTGGGGCGTTCATGAGCGTGGCTCGGTGAGGTGTGGGACCAAACATTCTATGCAATATCGGGCGTCCGCCCTGGTGCGAACCCTGGGTTCGGCGGTGCCCGCCGGTCGCGAAATGGGGCGCCGCACGGGCCCGTGAAGTGGCGCCCACCCCGCAATGCCCTTGGATTGCTGGCATCCAAGTTGCAGCAGGCCTTCGCATCCGCGACAATCACGACCTGTCCGCATGGCAACACCCGAGTCCCATCGATCCGGGAGGTGGCCATCACCCAGTGTGGCAGTCCGCTACCCGCGGTCTGCCCTGCTGGTTCCCCGCAGACGCCAGACACAATCTGGCCCTGCGCCTGTCAATTCACCCATTGAACAGCACGTCGGAAGCGCCACCGTGTCGACGCCCTCATTGCCAGAACGCACCCCCAAACCCCGAGAAGTCTTCATCCTGGGCCTGACCCAACAGGGCCGCACCTTTCGCCCCAGCGACTGGGCAGAGCGCCTCGCCGGCGCCATGTCCTGCTTCAAGCCAGGTGGCATGTCGGGCCCCCTGGCCCACATCGGCTATTCGCCCTACTGCGTCCCCACCAGCGTGGACAACGTCAAATGCGTGGTCGTCAACGAAGCCTTGCGCGACCTTGAACCCATGGCCTGGGACTTCGTCATGAACTTCGCCCGCGACAACGAGTTGCAGGTGCTCGAAGCTTGTTTGTTGCCTGACGCCCCACGTGGGTGAGGGCAGGGCGCGAGCCCCCAAGAAAAAGCCCGCGTCAACGGCGTTGCGCGGGCTTTGTCGTGTCCGGGGCTCGTCAGCCCCGTTTGCCGTCAGGCGACAGATCAGGCGGCAATGGCCTTGATCTTGGCCGACAGGCGGCTCTTGTGGCGAGCGGCCTTGTTCTTGTGGAAGATGCCCTTGTCGGCGATCGAGTCGATCACGGATTGAGCGGTCTTGAAGGCGGCAGCGGCCTGGGTCTTGTCGCCGGCCTTGACAGCCTTGAGCACGCCCTTGATGGCGGTGCGGAACTTCGAACGCAGGGCCGAGTTGGCGGCGTTCAGCTTGACGTCCTGGCGAACGCGCTTGCGACCGGAGGCGATGCGGACGGTCTTCTTGGCTTTGGATGCAGATGCCATGGTGAGCTCATTGCGCTGGTGAACCAGCGCGCAACACTTTTGTGGATGCCCGAGATCGCCAAACCATTCGGCTGCCTCGATTCGCACCCGCGCAAAAGCGGCAGGTTTAAAGAACCGCAGAGTCTACCACGGCTGTGCCCAGGCGACAAGTTGTGCCGGGGGCGCTTCCTATAATGGGCCATGAGCCTGCTGAAATCCGCCTCCATCGTCTCCCTGCTGACCCTGGCGTCGCGCATCACCGGCCTGGTTCGCGAGCAGCTCTTTGCCTCGTACTTCGGGGCCAGCGCCACCACCGACGCCTTCCAGGTGGCGTTTCGCATTCCCAACCTGCTGCGCCGCTTGTTCGCCGAAGGGGCTTTTTCGCAGGCTTTCGTGCCCATCTTGGGCGAAACGCGCGTCAAGCAAGGTGAAGAGGCCACCAAAGGCCTGATCGACGCCGTGGCCACGGTGCTGTTCTGGGCCCTGCTGGTGGTGTCGGTGCTGGGCGTGATCGGCGCGCCCGTGCTGGTCTGGCTCATGGCCTCTGGCCTGCAGGAAAGCGGCGGCTTCGACATGGCCGTGCTGATGACGCGCTGGATGTTTCCCTACATCGGCTTCATGTCGCTGGTGGCCTTGAGCGCGGGCATCCTCAACACCTGGGGGCACTTCGCCGTGCCGGCGGCCACGCCCGTGCTGCTCAATGTGTCGGTCATCACCGCGACGGTGCTGGGCGCGCCGCTGTTTCGCCGCTGGGGGTTCGACCCGGTGCTGGCGGTCGCCATCGGCGTGATGCTGGGCGGGGTGCTGCAGTTGGGCATCCAGGTGCCAGCGCTGCGCCGCCGGGGCGTGCTGCCGCGCATCGGCTTTGGCTTGGGCGGCC
>NZ_DCXA01000181.1:480-6857 GCF_002328915.1 Aquabacterium sp. UBA2148 | reverse complement strand
CCACCACACCCGGTGCGGCCTCGCTGGCTGGTGGCACCACGCGCACGACCTGCCCCACCTCGATCAGGTTGGGGTTCTCCAGGCTGTTCCAGGTGGCGATGTCGCGCCAGTTCTGTCCCGACTCCAGCGCAATGCGGATCAGCGTGTCGCCAGGTTTGACGGTGTAGTAACCGGGCTTGCCGGCGTTCTCGGCGCCCGGCAGCACCTTGGGGGCGCTGGCAGATGAAGCGGACGAGCCACCGGCAGGTCGCCCTTGGTCTTCAACCGGGGCACGCCGACCGGGCGAAGCGCAACCGGCCAGGATGAGGAGGGTGGCCGCCGCGGCGACCAGGCGAATGGAAGGTCTCATGGGCATTTGGTTGTGGCCCCAGGTGCAAAAAACACCCGGCGGCACCGTCAGGTCATGCCGGATTTTAGGGGGACGAACAGGACGGCCCCGGCCCGACTGTGTTTCAAGCTGCCATCGGGCAGGCGATCGACGATGGTGAGCACCTGCCCCCGACCGGCCTCTTCCATCGGCGCCACCAGGCGCCCTCCAGGGGCGAGTTGGTCGAGCCAGGCTTGAGGCAGGGCTGAGCCCCCCGCTGCGGCGATGATGGTGTCGTAAGGGGCTTGCGGGGCATGGCCCAGCATGCCATCACCGTAGACGAGGCGGACGTCGGGCATGCCCGGCACCGAGGTGCGCAGCCCATCGAGGTGCTGGCGCGCCTTGAGGTGCAAATCGCGCAAACGCTCGATGGAGACCACCCGTCGCGCCAGCAGCGCCAGCAGCGCCGCCTGGTAGCCACAGCCCGTGCCCACCTCCAGGCAGGCCCCCAGTGGCCTGGCCAACACCGCAGGGTCGGCAGCCAAGCCCGGGCGCGTGCACAGCGCCTGGATCATGGTCGCCACGACGGACGGTTTGGAGATGGTCTGCCCCAGGCCGATGGGCAGGCTGGTGTCTTCGTAAGCCTGGTTGACCAGGGCGGTGTCAACGAACTGGTGGCGAGGCACGCGCGCGAAAGCGTCCAGCACGCCCGGGTGGGCAATGCCCTCGGCAGCCAGGCGGGCCACCATGCGCTGACGAACCGACACCGAATCGAGCCCCACACCCTGGGGGCGACTCTGGCGCTGCCGCTCATCGACGGCATGTTGAAGCGGCGCTTGAGGACGCAACAATTCGCGCCCCGAGCGCACCGAGGCAGCTGCGGCCGCCCCAGCCGGCAATTGGTCAAGCTGCAAAGGAAAGCGCCTGGGCTTGCGCTCTGCCTGACCCTGGCTCATGCGCGCCCCACCCACTGCTGCCATTGGGGAAGGCGCTGGTGATCGGTCATGTCGACCTGAAGCGGCGTGATGGACACACGCCCCTGGCGGATGGCATGGAAGTCGGTGCCTTCGCCCTCTTCGCGGGCCTCGCCTGCGGGGCCGATCCAGTAGAACAGGTCGCCCCGAGGGTTGTGCTGCGGCACCGCCGGGAAGCTGGCGTGTCGGCGGCCCAGGCGGGTGATTTCCCAGGGGGCCTGGTCGGCATCGGCGCGCGACGGGATGTTGACGTTGAGCAACCACGGCCTGGCCGCAGGGGGCCGCGCCAGCACCTGCTCGATGACCTGGCGGGCCACCCGCGCGGCCACATCCAGGTGCTCCCACCCCTTTTCAACCAGGGAGAAGGCGATGGCAGGCACGCCGAACAGATGGCCTTCGGTGGCGGCGGCGACCGTGCCGGAGTACAAGGTGTCATCGCCCATGTTCGCACCGTTGTTGATGCCCGAGAGCACCAGGTCAGGCTGGGGGATGAGGCCTGCGGTGAGCGCCAGGTGCACGCTGTCGGACGGCGTGCCCGTGACATAGCGAAAACCATTGGCCGCCGTGTGCAGGCTCAGGGGCTGGTGCAGGGTCAAGGCATTGGAAGTGCCCGAGGCGTTGCGCTCTGGGGCGAACACGTCCACCACTCCCAGGCCTTCGCAGGCTTTGACCAGGGCTTCGATGCCGGGAGCCAGGTAACCGTCATCGTTGGCAATCAGGATTCGCATGCGACCATTGTAGGAGCGCAACGACAGGTGGGCGCAAAACATGCAAGCGGGGTGCAACAGGGGTGACGCAGCCCCCCATAGAGACCGATAATCCAAGGATGCGGTTCACCCAAATGGCTGACCCCCTTCATGCCCGGCTCTCGGGCGCATCATCAACCCAGGCCAATGCACCCAGCAGCCTCGGGAGGAGTCCATGGCTGTCAAGGTACTGATTCTTGAAGACAACCCGGTTGCACGGGGCTTCCTGTGCCGCGTGGTGCGGGAGAGCTTCAGCGACGTCGGCGACATCACCGAAGCCGGCGACCTGGAGGCGGTGCGCCGCATCCTGGGCCATTCGGCAGGGGGGCGCGCCAGTCCGCAAGCCGACCCGTTCCAGCTGATCCTGGTTGACCTCGAGTTGCCGGATGGCAGTGGGCTGGAGTTGCTCACCGAGCTCTCGCAATACCCGGCCACGCGGATCGTCACCACGCTGTACTCCGACGACGAGCACCTCTTCCCCGCGCTGCAATGTGGCGCAGATGGCTACTTGCTCAAGGAAGACCGCTTCGAGGTGCTGGTCGAGGAGCTGCAAAAGATCGTGCGGGGCCAGCCGCCGCTCTCGCCCGCCATCGCGCGCAGGCTGCTGACCCACTTCCGCACGGGCGAGCCCATGCCGGGCGCGCCTGCAGCCAACCACACCGGTGCAGCTTCCTCCGCGTCGGCAACGGTGCTGGTGGCCAGCGAACACGAACGCCTCACCCCCCGTGAGAGCGAGGTGCTGACCTACCTGAGCAAGGGCTTCACGATCAAGGAGATCGCGGCGCTGATGGGCATCAAGTGGTTCACGGTGAATGACCACATCAAGTCCATCTACAAAAAGCTCAATGTCTCGAGCCGGGCCGAGGCCGCCGTCCTTGCCAGCAAGCAAGGGCTGGTCTGACCTGGGTTGACCATGTCAGCGCACCTGATCGCAAGCGAGGCCGATGCCGCGAACTGCGAACCAGGCGCTGACCCGACTCACGCCTGGCCCAGCCTGGAGGCCGTTCTCCAGAAACCACTGAGCCTGCCACGGTGGGTGGGCTGGCGTCTGAAGGCGATGGCCACCATCGTGGTGGTGGCGATGGCTGGCGTGCTGCTGCTGGCGCACTGGCTGGCGGGGCAGCCTCGGTTCCCCTTCTCGCTCGCGGTCACGCCGACGGGCGAGGTGAGGCTGGACACCGCAGACTACCCTCCCCTGCGCCCGCTGGAGGGCAAGACGCTGCAAGCCCTGGGCATCGATCACGGCATGGCCGATGCGCACCCCGCACTCGTGGCCCCGATCCCGCCGCTGGCCCTGTTCCCCAGTGGTCGGTGGCTGCTCGACGAGGATGGTCTGCAGCGTTTCATCGCTGGACACGTGGGGCTGTCCAACGCCCTCGACAACTGGAGCCCCAACGGTGTCGCGGTGCGACTGCAGCTCAAGGGGCACCCCGACGCACCCATCCTGATCGCGCCCCGAGGCTGGGCTGGCATCACACCGGTTTACTGGGTGCTGGCGGCCTTGTCGCTGGTGGTGGCCTCGATGGGAGCGATGGTGCTGCTGTCCAACGCGGACTGGCGATACGGAGGCTATGCCCTGCTCGCCGTGACCCAGGCAGGCAACCTGCTGCTGATGGCACTGGAAAGCAACCTGGGCCTGTTCACCCCCACGTGGCTGCTGACCCTGGACACGAGCTTGCGCGCGCTGTTCGACCTGCTGGGCGCTGCGGGCTTGGTCCACATCGCGCTGTTGAACGCCACGCCAGGGCCCAACTGGGGGTTCAAGGCGGCGGCGGCCTGGCTGAGCGCCTTGGCGATGTGGGCATTGCACAGCAGCCTTTCGGCCGCCCAGGGTTGGTGGCTGCTGCAACTGGGGTGTGGCGGCCTGGCCCTGTGCGCCATCGGCGTGACATTCACGGAGCAAGCGCGCAGCCCCAATCCCCTGCACCTGCTGATGCGCCGGGTTTTGTTGATCGGCATGCTGACCTGGAGCTTGTTGAGCCTGGCCGTCTGGCTCACGCGCGAGCGCCCTGACCTGAACCTCGAAATCAGCACCTGGGGCGTGGCGGGCTGGCAGGCCTTCGTGACCTCGATGGTGCTGATCGCACCGTATTTCTCGCGCACGCGCCAGGTACAACGGGAGTTCATGCTGCTGGCCGCTTCGGGCACGGTCGCCGCATCGCTGGACCTGTTGTTCGTCGCGGTGTTCTCGATGGGTCAGCTGGCGTCGATGGCGATCTCTCTGATGCTGTCGATGGGGCTGTACCTGAGCTTTCGTCGTTGGCTGCTGGCCAGGCTGCCCCGGCCCGACTCCTTGTCGATGGAGAAGGTCTTCCAGCAGATCTACCGCATTGCACGGCAGATCGAAGTGCAGCCTGAGAGTGCCTGCCCAGCGATGTCCCGCTTGATGCGTGACCTCTTCGACCCCCTGGATGTGATGGTGGCCCAAGGCCATTTGAGCCAGGTGACACTGGACCAGGATGGCGGGTTGATGCTGGTGCCGGTGCCCAGCCTGACCGCTTCCACGCATGCCCGGCGAACGGTGCTGGTGGTCAAGCACGCCCGCAGGGGCCAGCACCTCTTCACCCGCGACGACTGCGCCTTGGCGCAACGCATCGTCGAGCAACTGCAGCGGGCGCTGAGCTTTGATCAGGCGGTCGAGCAGGGCCGCAGCGAGGAGCGCCTGCGCATCGCGCAGGACCTGCATGACGACATCGGCGCGCGCCTGCTGACGCTGATGTACCAGGCCCCCACGCCCGAGATCGAGGAGTACATCCGCCACACCATCCAGGACCTCAAGACGCTCACGCGAGGCCTGGCCGCGCACACGCATTGCCTGACCCAGGCTGCGGGCGAGTGGAAGCGCGACATCAGCCACCGGCTCAACGTGGCACGCTGCGAGCTGGACTGGCAAATGAAGCTGGAACGCGAGATCGGGCTGAACGTGGTGCAGTGGTCGGCGCTGACGCGCATCCTGCGTGAACTGGTGAGCAACACCATCAGCCACGCGCAAGCCAGGCGGGTGCAGGTGAGCTTGAGCCTTCAAGGCGGCACGCTGCGGCTGGTGGTGTGCGACGACGGCGTCGGCACGGCACCCGAGACCTGGTCACATGGGCTGGGGCTGGGTGGCGTGCGCAAGCGGGTCAAGCAACTGGGGGGCAACGTGCGCTGGTCAACCTTGGCGCCCCATGGGGTCTGCTGCGAGGTGGAGATCCCGAACTTCGCGGGGGCGTGCCCGGAAGATCAGATCGAACATGCGCCCGGCCAGGCTTCCGGTCACGCCTCCCATTGAGGCGTGTTGCGCAGGACCTCGTCGAGGGTCGTCAGGCCCTCGGCCACCTTCATCACACCTGACAGGCGCAGCGGGCGCAAGCCCTCTTTCGCGGCGGTGCGGCGCAGGCTGGCCATGTCGACCTGCGGGTGCATGGCGCCACGGACGGTTTCCGTCACCGGCAGCAACTCGTACAGGCCCACGCGGCCCTTGAAGCCCGTCATGCGGCACTCCAGGCAGCCCACGGGCTTGTGCGCGTTGACCTTGCCGTTCATGCGCCAGGGACGAATGGCTTCGGCCAGGGTCTTTTCATCCAGCTCGGTGTCAGGTTGTTTGCAGTGCGGGCACAGGGTGCGCACCAGGCGCTGGGCCAGCACGCCGATGACGGTGGCGCTGATGAGGTAGCTGGGCACGCCCAGGTCGGTCAGGCGCGTGATGGCCGAGGCCGCGTCGTTGGTGTGCAGGGTCGAGAACACCAAGTGGCCGGTGAGGGACGACTGGATCGCCATCTCGGCCGTTTCGAGGTCGCGGATTTCGCCGACCATGATGATGTCCGGGTCCTGCCGCATGAGGGCGCGCACGCCTTCGGCGAAACCCAGGTCGATGGCGGGCTGCACCTGCGTCTGGTTGAAGGAAGCCTCGATCATTTCGATCGGGTCTTCGATGGTGCAGACGTTGACCTCGTCGGTGGCCACGCGCTTGAGTGTGGAGTACAGCGTGGTGGTTTTGCCCGAGCCCGTGGGGCCGGTGACCAGGATGATGCCGTGCGGGCGGCCGACCAAGCCTTCCCAGATCTTGGTCTCGGAGGGCGCAAAGCCCAGCGCCTCGAAGGACTTGACGGTGTTGTCCGGATCGAAAATGCGCATCACCAGCTTCTCGCCGAAGGCGGTGGGCATGGTAGACAGGCGCATTTCGACTTCGTCGCCACCCGGGTTGCGCGTCTTGATGCGGCCATCGAGCGGGCGGCGTTTTTCGACCACGTCCATGCGGCCGAGCAGCTTGATGCGCGCGGTCATGGCCTGCATCACCGCCAGCGGCACCTGGTAGACGGTGTGCAGCACGCCGTCGATGCGAAAGCGGATGGCGCCCATCTCGCGGCG
>NZ_DCXA01000181.1:0-323 GCF_002328915.1 Aquabacterium sp. UBA2148 | reverse complement strand
ACCTGGATGATGCCCTGGTCGTTGGCGTCGAGCTGGCGGTTGCTCTTGCCCAGCTCCACCAACTGCTCGAAGTTGTGCGCAACGGAGTCGCCCGTCTTCTTGTTGGCGTCCTTGACGGACTTGGCCAGGGTGTAGAACTCGGTGCGAAAGCGCTGCAGGTCCAGCGGGCTCGACACCACCAGGCGGATCTTCTTCTTGGTGTGCGCCAGGATTTCATCCACCCAGGCCACGTCCAGCGGCTCGCAGGTGGCGATGGTGATTTCGGTCAGGCTGACCTGCACCGGCAGGGCCTTGCGGCGCTCGGCGTAGTTGATGTACATGAC
>NZ_DCXA01000184.1:8704-14051 GCF_002328915.1 Aquabacterium sp. UBA2148 | reverse complement strand
CACGCGCGAGCCGCGCACGCCGACGCAGGTGCCGATCGGGTCGACGCGCTTGTCGTGCGAGAGCACGGCGATCTTGGCGCGCGAGCCAGAGTCACGGGCACAGCTCTTGATCTCCAGCAGGCCTTGTTCGATCTCGGGCACTTCCTGGCGGAACAGCTCGATCATGAAGTCGGGCGCAGAGCGCGAGAGCATGATCTGCGGGCCACGGGCCAGCGAATCGATGCCCAGCATGTAGGCACGAACGCGGTCACCGGAGCGCAGGTTTTCCTTCGGGATCATCTCGGTGCGCTTCAGACGCCCTTCGACGCGACCCGACTCGACGATGATGTCGCCCTTGTCCAGGCGCTTGACGGTGCCCACGAAGATCTTCTCGCCGCGCGAGAGGAAGTCGTTGAGCAGTTGCTCGCGTTCAGCGTCACGAATTTTCTGCAGGATGACCTGCTTGGCGGCCTGAGCACCGATGCGGCCGATGGGCACGGATTCGATGGACTCTTCGATGTAGTCACCGACTTCGATGTCGGCGATGCGGTCGATGGCGTCAGAGAGGATTTCTTCGGCTTCCGGGTTCTGCAGGCCGGCCTCGTCGGGCACGACGAGCCAACGGCGGAAGGTCTCGTACTCGCCACTCTCGCGGTCGATGGCGACGCGGATGTCGACTTCGCCCTGGTAGAGCTTCTTGGTGGCAGAGGCCAGGGCGGATTCGACCGCACCGAACACCACGTCACGGTCCACGCTCTTCTCACGGGAGATGGCGTCCACCAGCATCAGCAATTCACGATTCATTTCTTCTGACCTCCGAGTTCTTGCGCCTCTTCGACGGCAACTTCACTCGCCGGGGTTGCCTCCCGACGCACACGACCCTTGAAACTCACCTCAGGCACCAGTCTGGCCTCGCGAATTTCATCGAGTGTGAAACCCAATATCTCATCCACCTGTTGCGGCACGGGTTCACCCCGGGCCGCGAGTTCCTTGGCCAGCTTCTTGGCCGCCGTCTTGGACAACGGCTTGTCGCCATCGGCCGAATTGAGCAGCAGCCCCCAGGCCTGGCCTGCAGCGATGGCGGCTTCGTCCCCGTCGGGCGAGGCGCACAGCACGCCGCTGTAATGTTTGCGCCCCTGGAACGGGGCCTTGAGCGCGATGGTGATGCGCTCACCCTGGAAGCGGGCGAAGTGCGCCGGCGTCTTCAGGGGGCGATCCACGCCAGGAGAAGAAACCTCCAGGCGCGCGTAATCGGCATCGACCGTTTCCAGCGCGTACTGCAGCTGGCGAGTCACTTTTTCGCAGTCGTCCACGGTGACGAGGTCACCGGGCAGGTCGTAGGCCTGATCGGGCAGCCGGTCGATGTACACGCGCAGCAAACCCTGCGAACTGCGTTCACAGTCCACGAGCTCGTAACCGAGACCGGTCACGGTGGTTTCAACGACATTGAGCCAACTCATCCTGATGGGTGCGATCGACGAAAAACGGTCAAGCAAAAAAAAAGGGCTGGAATGATCCGCCCTCACACTGCACGGAAAGCCGCCAGGCAGGCATGTGAACAACACATGCAGCCAGCAACGCCCGCCACATTCACGAAGCGAACCGCCAGGTCAACTCACTTCGTTTTACCCAAGCAAAACGGGCACCCCTGAAAACCATGTCGGGCACCCTGCAGGGCAAAAACCGTGAATCAGCCTGAGCAGCCAATCCCGCATTTTACCCCGATGAAACGCCCCACATCAAGAGCACCCCATGAAATTCATCGATGAAGCCACTGCGTACCGCCCCAAGCCGCCGTTCTGCGCAACGTGTCAGAATGCGCGCCTGGTTTGACCCCTCGAATGGAGACTCCATGGGATTCCTCGCTGGCAAGCGCCTGTTGATCACCGGCCTGCTGTCCAACCGTTCCATCGCCTACGGCATCGCCCAGGCCTGCCACCGCGAAGGCGCCGAGCTGGCTTTCAGCTACGTGGGCGAGCGCTTCAAGGACCGGATCACCGAGTTCGCCAAGGAATTCAACTCCGAGCTGATTTTCGACTGCGATGTCGGCAGCGACGAGCAGATCGCCCAGATGTTCGCCGACCTGGCCAAGGTGTGGCCGACGTTCGACGGCTTCGTGCACTCCATCGGGTTCGCTCCGCGCGAAGCCATCGCCGGTGACTTCCTGGATGGCCTTTCGCGCGAGGGTTTCCGCATCGCGCACGACATCTCGGCCTACAGCTTCCCGGCCATGGCCAAGGCGGCCCTGCCTTATCTGAACCCGAAATCGGCCTTGCTGACGCTGTCCTACTTGGGCGCTGAGCGCATCGTGCCGGCTTACAACACCATGGGCCTGGCCAAGGCTTCGCTCGAGGCCTCCGTGCGCTACACCGCCGCCAGCCTCGGCCCCAAGGGCATCCGCGCCAACGGCATCTCGGCGGGGCCCATCAAGACCCTGGCTGCATCGGGCATCAAGGGCTTCAGCAAGATCCTGAGCGTGGTCGAGCAGAACGCCCCGCTGCGCCGCAACGTCACCATCGAAGACGTGGGCAACGTCGCCGCCTTCATGCTGTCCGATCTGGCGGGCGGCGTGACGGCCGAGATCACCTACGTGGATGGTGGTTTCAGCCACGTCATGGGCGGCCTGGGCGACCTGGCCGAGTGACACCTCAGCCTGCCACCCGTTGGTGGCGACCGATCCAAGGGGCCTGACGGGCCCCTTTTTTTCGGTGCGGCCAGCACCCGAGTTCGAGACCGCACAGGCGCCAAGGGACCTGTGCGCAAGAGGTCATGCCTGCAATGGCTCGACAGCATGCCGCTGACGCCAGGCGGCTGGCGTCAGGCCCGTCATCCGTTTGAACAGGCGGCCAAAGGCCACCCTGTCCGAATAGCCCACCGCCTCGGCCACATCGGCCACAGGCAAACGCCCGCTTTCCAGCAGGGCCTGGGCACGGGTCAACCTCAATGACTGCTGGTACTGGATGGGCGTCAAGCCGGTGGCCGCCAGGAAACGCCGCTGCAAGGTGCGCACGCTCACATGGATCGCTGCAGCCAGCTCCGCCAGAGACAAGGGCTTGGCGCAATCGGTTTCGATGCGGTCCTGCAGGCGGCGGATGTCGGCATCGGCATGGCGGCGCCAACCCGGCGCAGGCACGTAGAGCGACTGTGGCCCCCGGTCCAGCTCGGTGACCAGCATGCGCGCCAGGGCCCGAGCTGTTTCGCGGTCACTCAAGGCCTGCACCGCGCGCAAGCAGGCGTCCACACCGGCGAGCGACCCTCCTGAGCAAATCCAACCGTCGACATCGGACTGCACGAGGTTCAGGCTGGCGTGCACCCGCACATCCGGGTGGCGCGCCTGCAGGTCGTCGGCCAGCATCCAATGGGTTGTCGCCACGTGTCCGTCAAGCCGTCCGGTGGCTGCCAGCAGGAAGACCCCGGAGCACAACGTTGCCACCCTCACACTCGCCGGCAGGCCTCTCAAGGCGGCGATGACCGCGGGATGGCTGGCGGCTGCAGCGGGCCCTTCGGTCCACAAGGAAGGGATCACGACCAGATCGGCCCCACTCAGGCGATCGGGGCCGCCCTCGACCGCCAGCAGACCATCGGGGTGAACCACGGGCTTGCCGTCCTCGCTGACGCGGATCAACTCGAAGCGGTGCGCACCGGGCAGCTGGTTGGCCATGCGAAAGACGTCGAGAACCAGCCCCACGCTGCCCAGGCTGTGCTGTGGACAGATCACCACGGCAACCCGGTGAACGTGCCTGGGGCGGCGCGCTGCAGGCGGCGGAGGCGGCACCTGAGGTGGATGAGGTGGATGAGGTGGGTGCGATTTGTCCATATCAGCATCAAAGATGTCTTTAGCGACCATATCACGCGTGAACGCCCCTCGCGAGAATCACGAACATCGATCTGAGCTGTCCGCCCATGCACACCCCCATCCTCCACCACTACAACGAATCTCCCTACGCCGAAAAGGCGCGCCTGATGCTGGGCCACAAAGGCCTGACCTGGCGCTCGGTCAAGGTGCCCCGCGTCGCGCCCAAGCCCGACCTGGTGGCGCTGACGGGCGGCTACCGCAAGGTGCCGGTGCTGCAGGTCGGCGCAGACATCTACTGCGACACCCGGCTGATCGCCGAGGTGCTCGACACCTTGCAGCCCGAACCCAGTCTGCGCGCCCGCGCGGGGCATTTCGATGAGATCGTGGCGAACTGGGTGGACACGCTGCTTTTTGGGCGCGCGGTGGGCTACACCTTTGGCGCGCTGGCCGACCTGCTGCCCGACGCCTTGCTCGAAGACCGCGCGGCGTTGCGAGGCGCCCCACTTGAGCGCGAGGCCCTCAAACGCGCCCTGCCCTTGGCCACCCAAGAGTTGCACAGCCACATCGCCTGGCTGGACACCGCCTTGCGCGGCAACAGCCCCTTCGTCAACGGCGAGACCCCCGGCAACGGTGACTTCACGCTCTACGCCACCCTCTGGTTCCTGGCCAACGGCCGCTTCGACTTCAGCCGCCACCCCGCCGTTCAGGCGTGGATGACACGCATGATTGGCATCGGCCATGGTCATCGGGAAGACATCAGCGCAGAAGAAGCCCTGGTGGAAGCGGCTGCCGCCCTGCCCGCCCGCTTGCCGAACGCCACCGGGGAGCAAGGCAGCGCCGACGCCACGGGCCTGATCCTTGGCCAAGTCGTGCAGGTGACGCCCGAGCAACTCGGGCACGGCACGAGCGTCACGGGCGAACTCGTCAGCCTGCAGCCACAGCGCCTGACCCTGCGCCTGCACAGTGAGCGCTGCGGCGAGTTGCACGTTCACTTTCCGCGCACCGGCTACCGCCTCAAAGCGGCTCAGGGCACGCCTGCTGCTTGAGAGAACAAGATGCCCACACACGCCCCCTTGACCCTCTACACCTTCGCGATGTCGCACTACAGCGAGAAGATCCGCTGGACGCTCGACGCCTGCGACATCCCCTACCGCGAGGTCTGCCTGAGCCCGGCCTTTCACATGCTCCCCGCGCTGCGCATGGGCGGACACGGCCAGACCACGCTGCCGATCATCCAAGGAGACGGCTTTTCGGTCCAGGACAGCCCGCGCATCCTCACCTGGCTGCAATCGAACCGCGGACCTTTGGCGGTGATGCCGCTGTCCATCGACACCGACGCCCGAGCGGTCGAGCAGCGCTTCAACGCCATCGGCAAGGACGTGGCACGCTACCTGTACGCGGGCAGCTTCGGCGTGGCCGATGAGCACATCGTCAAGCTGTGGACCGACCACGCCAATGCGCTGCAAGCTGGCGTGATTCGCGCCTCCTACCCGCTCATGCGCTGGGTCTTCAAGCAAAAGCTGCAGATCAAACCCAAGCGGGTGGAGCTGGCGCGCCAGCGCATCCGCGAGG
>NZ_DCXA01000184.1:2940-8602 GCF_002328915.1 Aquabacterium sp. UBA2148 | reverse complement strand
CCAGCGCATCCGCGAGGCGCTGGACTGGCTTGATGCACAACTGGCCGATGGGCGCCGCTTCCTGGTCGGGGACACATTCACGGTGGCAGACATCACCGCAGCCTCGTTGCTGGCGCCGCTGGCCTGCCCAACTCAGCACCCGGTCTATGGCGACCCAGCCTACCGGGAGGGCATGCGTGCCGCTGTGCAGGAGTGGCAAGACAGGCCCGGCATCGCCTGGGTGCGTGAGCTTTATGACACGCAGCGCGGCGCGATGAAGGGCGGCGTGTTCTGAGCTTGCATCCCCCGCGCGAAACGGCAGAATGGGCCTCAAAGGAGACCCGATCATGAACCGCGAGGAACTGACTGCCCTGCTGCAGAAGCTGCACACCGAGCTGGCGGCGCGCCCCCAGGTTGACGCATCGACGCGCCAGGCCCTGCAGACCCTGGACACCGACATCCAGCGCGTGCTGGCCCAGGCGGGCGAGCAGGCCGCCAACGACCCGCAAAGCACCGCCGATCAGGACGACATCAACGCCCTGGCGCAAACGCTGGAGGCCAAGCTCGAGACGGACCACCCGGTGCTCATCGGCACCTTGCGCGACCTGATGGACCGCCTGGGCAAAATGGGCATCTGAGCGCCAAGGCAGCTGGCCTCAACCCAGGCTGGCCGACACCAGCTTCTGGGTGTAGGGGTGGCGAGGGTGCTTGAGGACCTGCTCCACCGTTCCGCGCTCGACCACCTCACCCGACTTCATGACGATGAGTTCGTGCGCCATCGCCGCGACCACGTCCACGTCGTGGGTGATCAGCAGGTAGCTGAGCCCTCGCTCGCGCTGCAGGCGTTGCAGCAAAGCCAGCACCTGCTTTTGAATCGTCACATCAAGCGCGCTGGTGGGCTCATCGAGCACCAGCACCTGGGGCTCGACGACCAGGGCACGGGCCAGCGCCACCCGTTGGCGTTGCCCCCCCGAAAACTCATGCGGGTAGCGAGACAAAAGGCCCGGGAACTGGGCCTGGGTCAACCCGACATCGGCCAGCGTCTGCTCGACCTGCTGGCGACGCTGAGCCGGCGTCATGTCCGGGCAGTGGATGCCCAGGCCCTCGCCGACCAGCTCTTCGATCGTCATGCGGGGCGACAGGGACGAGAACGGGTCCTGGAACACAACCTGGACAGCACGGCGCAAAGGCCGGTCCTTCAGGGCATGGTGCTGCCAAGGCAGGCCCTTGACCCACAGCTGCCCCTCGCTGGGTTGCAGCCCGAGCGCGGCCTGAGCCAGCGTCGACTTGCCTGAGCCCGACTCGCCGATGACGCCCAGCGTGCGGCCAGGCGGCAGGGAGAAATCAACGGCCTTGACCGCATCGAAATGCCCCCGGCTGAACCAGCCCCTGATGCCTGGCTTGGGCACGGGGTAGCGCACCCACACCCCTTGCCCCTGCATGAGCGGCGCCGCGTCATCGCTGGGCGGCAAAGGCTGAGGGTCGCGCACGGGCTGGCTGTCGAGCAGCTTGCGGGTGTAGGCGTGTTGCGGGTTGGCGAAAACGTCGGCCACCGGGCCGCATTCCACCAGCACGCCCTGCTCCATCACGGCCACCCGGTCGGCAAAGCGGCGCACCAGGTGCAGGTCGTGCGTGATCATCAGCACGGCCATGCCATGGGTGCGCTGCAACCCATCCAGCAGGTCGAGAACCTGACCACGCAAGGTCACGTCCAGCGCGGTGGTGGGCTCGTCTGCCAGCAGCAGCTTGGGCTGGCAAGCCAGGGCCATCGCGATCATCGCGCGCTGGCGCTGTCCACCGGAGAGCTGGTGCGGAAAGCTCAGCGCCCGCCGTTCGGGCTCGGGGATGCCGGTCTGCGCCAGCAACTCGATGGCACGCTGCCAGGCCTTCGCCTTGCTCAGCGCCTGGTGCAGCTCGATGACCTCGGCGATCTGATCGCCGATGGTGAACAGCGGGTTGAGCGCCGTCATCGGCTCCTGGAAGATGACGGCGATGTCGCGGCCGCGCACGCCCCGCAACTCGCGCTCGCTCAGCTGCAGCAGGTCGCGGCGCTCACCCTTCAGCCCTTGATCGCTCAGGCCATTGAACCAGGCCTGGCCTGAAACACGTGCCTGCGGCACCAGCTTGAGCAGGCTCATCGCGGTGATGGACTTGCCCGAACCCGACTCGCCGACCAGGGCGAGCTTTTCGCCCGCAGCGATCTGCAGGCTCACGCCTTTGACCACGGCTTTGTCGGCAAAGGAGACGTGCAGATCCTGGAGATCAAGCAGCGGCGCGCTAGAGGTGTGGTGACTCATTGGGCGTGCTCCTTGCGCGGATCGAGCGCGTCACGCAAGGCGTCGCCCATGAAGGTCAGCAGCAGCAGGCTCAACACCAGCACACCGAAGGTCGACAGCGAAATCCACCAGGCGTCGAGGTTGTTCTTGCCCTGCTGCAGCATCTCGCCCAGGCTGGGCGTGTCCAGCGGCACGCCCAACCCCAGGAAGTCCAGCGAGGTCAACGCCAGGATGGCGGCGCTCATGCGAAAGGGCAGGAAGGTGACCACGGGTGTCAAGCTGTTGGGCAGGATGTGACGGCGGATGATCTGCCAGTTGGTCAGTCCGAGTGCACGCGCCGAGCGCACGTGGTCGAGCTGCCGGTTGCGCAGGAACTCGGCACGCACGTAGTCGGACAGACCGATCCAGCCGAACAGGCTCAGCAGCAGGATCAGCAGCCCCACGCTGGGCGAGAGCACGGCCGAAAAGATGATGAGCAGGTAGAGCTCGGGCATGGAGCCCCAGATCTCGATGAAGCGCTGGAGAAACAGGTCGGTGCGCCCGCCATAGAAGCCCTGGATGGCGCCCATGAGCACCCCCACCACGACGCCAATGAGGGTCAGCGCCAACCCAAACAGGACCGACACGCGAAACCCATAGATCAGGCGCGCCAGCACATCGCGCCCCCGGTCATCCGTGCCCAGCCAGTTGTCGGCCGATGGCGCCGATGGGTTGGGTGACTTGGCGAAATAGTTGATGGTTCGGTGGTGCGACCGGTTGATCGGGTAGATGGCGAAATTGCCTGGCTTGTCGAACTGGGCCTGGATGAAGGGGTCCAGGTAGTCGGTGGCGGTTTCGAAGTCACCGCCAAAGGTGGTCTCGGGCACATCCTGCAGCACGGGCACGTACCAGCGCCCCTCGTAGCGGGCCAGCAAAGGGCGATCGTTGGACACCAGTTCGGCCCCCAGGCTGATGAGCACCAAGGCAGAAAACAGGATCAGGCTCCAGAACCCCAGGCGGTGCTGCTTGAAGCGCAGCCAGGCGCGACGGCTTGGCGAAATCGACGTGGTGGACGGGATGGTGAGTTCGCTCATGCGGGTGGCCTCAGGCATCCAGCTTCACGCGCGGGTCCACCCACACGTAGCAGAGGTCGGAGATCAGCTTGGTGACCAGGCCGATCAGGGTGAAGAGGTAAAGCGTGCCCAGCACCACCGGGTAGTCGCGCCGCATGACCGACTCGTAACCCAGCAGGCCCAGGCCATCGAGCGAGAACAGCGTCTCGATCAGCAGCGAGCCCGTGAAGAAGGCCCCGATGAAGGCCGCCGGAAAGCCCGTCACCAACGGGATCAGCGCATTGCGGAAGACGTGTTTCCACAGCACCTTGCGTTCGTCCAGGCCCTTGGCGCGTGCCGTGAGCACGTACTGCTTGCGGATCTCGTCGAGGAACGCATTTTTGGTCAGCATGGTGATCACCGCAAAGCTGCCGACCACGCTGGCCGTCACCGGCAGCGCGATGTGCCACAGGTAGTCCACCACCTTGGCGCCCAGGCTGAGTTCGTCCCAGTTGGCGGAGGTCAAACCGCGCAACGGGAACCACTGCAGAAAGCTGCCACCGCCAAAGAGCACCAGCAGCGCCACGCCAAGCACGAAGCCCGGGATGGCGTAACCGACCAGCACCACGACGCTGGTGACCAGGTCGAACCGGCTGCCCGCGCGCACCGCCTTGGCAATGCCCAGCGGCACCGACACCAGGTAGCTCAAGAAGAACGTCCACAAGCCCAGGCTGATGGAGACCGGCAGCTTTTCCTGGATCAGCCCCCAGACGTCCTTGTGGTGCACGAAGCTTTGCCCCAGGTCGAAGCGTGCGTAATCGGCCACCATCTTGATGAAACGCTCATGCGCAGGCTTGTCGAAACCATAGAGCTTTTTGAGCTCCTCGATCTGCGCGGGGTCCACCCCTTGGCGGCCGCGGTAGGCGCTGTCGGCGCCGGCACGCTCGCCACCCGAGGTGCGGCTGGTCAGCTGCGACATCACCTGCTCGACCGGCCCGCCGGGCACGAACTGGATGATGGCAAAGGTCACCAGCAGCACGCCCAGCAGCGTCGGCACCATCAGCAAGATGCGTTTGAGGATGTAGGCCCACATGGTCGTCAATGGCTTTCCAGGCTCGCGCTCATTGGCGCCACCAACTGCTCAGGGCCCAGGCATCCGGGCGGTAGTGCGGCGGCGGCTCAGGCATGCCGAAACGGCCTCCTCGCCAGGCCACGCGGAAGGTGCGCGAGTACCAATGCGGCACAAAGTAATGCTGGTGACGCATGACCCGGTCGAGCGAGCGCAGCACCACGACCAGTTCGGTCCGCGTCTTGGCCTGAGCGACCCGCTCGAGCAGGGCATCGATCACCGGATCCTTCACGCCAATCAGGTTGCTCGACCCTTCGAGGTCCCGCTGGGATGAATGGTAGTACTGCCTCAACTCGGCGCCCGGCACCTCTTGCCCCGGCAGGGCCAGGCTGACCATCTCGTACTCGAAACGCTTCATGCGCTTTTCGTAAACAGCGTAATCGACCACGCGGTACTGCGCCTGGATGCCGAGCTTTTCGAGGTTGCGCAACAGCGGCGTGATCACGCGCCCCATGCTGGGCGAGTTGTCCAGGAACTCGATGGTGAAGGCCTCACCTTTGGCATTGCGCAACACGCCATCCTGCAACTTCCAGCCGGCAGCGGCGAGCAGGTCGCGGGCCTGCCGCAGGTTCGCGCGCAGCGAGCCCGGCGGGCTGGTGGAGGGGGGCATGGGCACCGGCTGGCTCAGCACGGCGGGCGCGAGGCTGCGGCGCCATGGCGCCAGCAAGGCCAGCTCTTCTTGCGTTGGCAGGCCCTTGGCCTCGTAATCGCTGTTGGTGAAGTAGCTGGTGATGCGCGAGTAGATGCCATAAAAGAGCTGGCGGTTCATCCACTCGAAGTCCATGGCCAGGCCAATGGCCTGACGCACGCGCGCATCCTGGAACCTGTCCAGGCGCGTGTTGAAGATGAAGCCCTGGAAATTGGCCGCGTTGCGGTGCGGGAGCGTCTTCTTGACCAGCTCGCCAGAATCGAAGCGCTTGCCCTTGTAGGCCCGCACCCAATCCTTGGAAATGTAGGACTCGATGAAATCGAACTCACCCGCCTTGAAGCCCTCGAACGCCGTGACGTTGTCGAGGTACATCCTGTAGGTGATGCGGTCGAAGTTGAACTGCCCACGCCGCACATTGAGGTCCGCCCCCCAATAAGCTTTGTCGCGCTCGTACGTGATGTCTCGACCGGGCACCACCTTGCCAATGCGATACGGGCCCGAGGCGATGGGATGCTCTCCCACCACCTGGTCAAAAGGTTTGGATTGGCCGTTGACCATGCCCCACTTGTGGCTGAACACCGGCAGGCTGCCGACCAGG
>NZ_DCXA01000184.1:0-2842 GCF_002328915.1 Aquabacterium sp. UBA2148 | reverse complement strand
GCGGGGCCGCTTGAAGTCAAAGCGAATCAGCCGCTCGCCCAGCACCTGCACCCCCGCCACGCCCCCGAAGTAGGCAGCGTATTGAGGCGAGGCCTGCTTGCTGGTCAACATGTCGAAGCTGTGCTTGACGTCTCTGGCCAGCACCGCATTGCCGTTGTGAAAGCGCGCTTTGGGGTTGAGCCGGAAGGTGACCGACATGGCGTCCGGCGCCACGCTCACGTCTTCGGCCAACAGCGCATAGGCGGTCGTGGGCTCCTCGAAGTTACCGGTCAGCAAGGTCTCGAACACCAACGCGTTCAGGCCCGGTGGTGACGTGCCCTTGAGCGTGAACGGATTGAACTTGTCAAAGCTGTTGGCGATGACCGGCGCGACCAGCGAAAAGTCACCGCCCTTGGGCGCCTTGGGGTTGACGTGATCGAAATGGCTGAAGCCGGAGGGGTACTTGATGTCGCCGAACTGTGCGTAGGCGTGCGCGCCCCAAGAGGGCGCCGCATGTGACATGCACACCACGGCCAGCAACGCCGCTGTGCCCCGCGCGGCTGATCGGGCTGCCGCCCACACCCTGCTCATGGCCACCATGGCTGCGCGCACGCTGGTCGCCCCCGATCACCAAAGCAGGAAGGCGTCACGCCCCTGCACCGAAAGCGTGGCCTGGCGCCCCACCGGAACACAAACCTTCGTCGGCACGTGCCCGAAAGGCAGGCCGGTGAGGATGGGCACCGGGCAGACGCTGCGCAGGTGGGCGATGGCCGATTTGAGCGTGTAGCCACGGTCCAGCGGAGATTTGCGGTACTCGGTGAAAGCACCCAGCACGACGGCCTTCTGGGCGCCGAGCACGCCCGCTTGATGCAACTGCAACAGCGCCCGCTCAATGCGGTACGGGTGCTCGTTGACGTCTTCCAGGAAGAGGATGCCGCCCTTGACCTTCGGAAAATGCGGCGTGCCCAGCAGGGCCTGCACCACGGCCAGGTTGCCGCCCCACAGGCGCCCGGTGACCTCGACGCCATCGAAGCCAAGCTCGGTGCGAAAGCCAACCGCTTCCAGGTCACCCGTCACGGCTTCGACAAAGCAGGCTTGGGTGACGTCATCGCCCCCCTCGGCCAGGTCGGCGTGCCCGAAATCGCCGCAGGCCATGGGGCCGGCCCAGAAGCCCGCAGACACGTTCTCGCCCGGCTTGAGCGGGCCGGCAGCGCCGTGCGCCATGGCCCCCAACTGCAGGGCCGTGACATCGCTGTAACCGACCCAGGCGGTGCCCTGCTCGATGCTGCGCGCCAGCTTGGGCCACTCGATTTGATCCAGCAGGCGGCTGAGGCCATAACCCCCCCGCGTTGCCAGGGCCACCTGGGGTACCGCATCCGCCACTCGGTGGATGGCCTGCAGGCGCTCGGCGTCTTCGCCAGCGAAGCGCTGGTGCTTTTTCAGGGCGGACGCGTCAACCGAGACGTCGAAGCCCAAGGCCTTGAGCCGCTTGGCTGCCTTGCGAACCGAGGCGGCCTGCGCAACGACACCAGCTGGGCTGTGGATGATCAAAGAAGGACATTGGCTCATGCCCCCATTGTGACCGAGCGTGGCCGCTTCAGCCCGGGTGCGATCCCGTCAGTGTTGCACCAGGTGTTGCGCCAGCTGCTGACGCCGGCGGGCCCGCAGCAAAGCCAGCCACTCCCCCAGGCCGGCGACCAGCGCAAAGGTGATGGCGACCCAACGCCACACGGTGGTGCCGGGCATGGTGCGAGAGGGCGTGACGCGCATCGTTCGGGGCGGGCTTGCTGCGAAAACACCACAGTAGGCGGCGTGCGTGTCAGCCCCATGACACGGGCATGAGCCGCCGTCACACAAATGCCGCCCTGGACTCGTTAAGGTGGTCCGGTCTCCACCGCGCCCCTCCGCCGTGAGCCCAAAACAAGCACTGCCCGAACTCGACGACATCCTCCGCCTCATCGAGCTGGGGGGTGAGCACGTGCAGGCACGCACGCTGTGCCGCGTCGAAGCGGGAGGCAAGGTCTTCGAGGTGCCTTCCATCTCCCTGGGCAATCCTTCGCGAGAGGCGCCGGCCATCGGCTACTTCGGAGGCGTTCATGGCCTGGAGCGCATCGGCGCCGAGGTCGTCATCGCTTACCTGACCAGCCTGGTGCAGCGCCTGCGCTGGGACGAGGTGCTGCACCACCAGCTTTCGCAACTGAGAATGGTCTTCATGCCGCTGGTCAACCCTGGCGGCCTATGGCTTGGCACTCGCGCCAACCCCAGCGGGGTGGACCTGATGCGCAACGCCCCGATCGAAGCCACCGAACCGGTGCCTTGGCTGCTGAGCGGCCACCGCCTGAGCCCCGCCCTGCCCTGGTACCGAGGCCCGCATGGCGCCCCCATGGAGGCTGAGAGCCAGGCCCTGTGCTGGCTGGTGGATGAAGAACTGTTTGGTCGCCCCTTCAGCCTGGCGTTGGACTGCCACTCCGGCTTCGGCCTGCAAGACCGCATCTGGTTCCCCTACGCCCACACCTGCCAGCCCCTGCCCCACCTGGCGGAGCTGCACGCCCTGCACCGCGTCTTCCAGCAAACGCACTCACACCACAACTACGTGTTCGAGCCGCAGAACATGCAGTACCTCACGCACGGCGACCTCTGGGACCACCTCTACCTGCGCCACGGCAGTGAACAACCGGGGCGCGTTTTTTTGCCTTTGACTCTGGAGATGGGCTCATGGATGTGGGTCAAGAAGAACCCGCGCCAGCTCTTCAGCCGCCACGGCATCTTCAACCCCCTGATCGCTCACCGACAGCAACGCGTGCTGCGCCGGCACATGGCCTTGCTCGACTTCCTCGGGCGCGCTGCAGCCAGCCACGGCCGC
>NZ_DCXA01000183.1:20019-23346 GCF_002328915.1 Aquabacterium sp. UBA2148 | reverse complement strand
ACCCTGCCTTGCAGCGATGCCAGCCACGCACGGGT
The DNA here is from genome assembly GCF_002328915.1 of Aquabacterium sp. UBA2148. Taxonomy (NCBI): domain Bacteria; kingdom Pseudomonadati; phylum Pseudomonadota; class Betaproteobacteria; order Burkholderiales; family Sphaerotilaceae; genus Aquabacterium; species Aquabacterium sp. UBA2148. The sequence continues at coordinate 23,311 of NZ_DCXA01000183.1, read as the reverse complement.
GCGACGGTGCTCACCTGGCGAGCGGAAGTCATACAGGTCAAAGGTGCCGTTCGAGCAATGTGCCGCGTAGTTGCCTTCGACACCGCAGCCGAACGTGAAGGCCCCCCGGTCCGTGGACTGCAGTCGCTGCTCGCCGTAGCTCACCTGGCTGCGCCAGCCCTTGCCCCAGTTCTGGCTCCAGCGCAGGCTGCCCGTGTTGCCCTGCATCTCGACCGGCCGGCTCCAGGCCTGGTTGTTGAAGTTGGTGGTCGGATCGAGCGCTTTGGCGGACGGCAGCGCACGGCCCAGCAAGCTGTAGCCAGGCACGCTGGGTTGGGTCAGGAAGCTGTGCTCGAACTCGGCTTCGAGGCGTGCATCGGGGGTCAAGCGCCAGTCGCCAGCCACCGCAGCAAGGCGTCGTCGACCGTCGGCTGCCTGCGTGGTGGGGCGAAGGTCTTCATGTGCGGCATTGACGCGCAGGCCGAACTCACGTTGCTGCCCAAAGCGCTCGGACAGGTCGGTGGCCATCAGCCAGCCACCGCGGTCGTTCAGCCCGAGGGTGACCTCCCTGAGGCTGACATCGGGTCGCTTGACGACGTAGTTCACCAAGCCCGACGGCGCGCTGGTGCCCGCCTGCATGCCGCTCGTGCCCTTGAACAGCTCGATGCCAGCCTTGTTGTCCAGGGCGATGCGGGTCTCGCCACTGATCGGCAGGCCCTCGCGGCGGTAGTTGAGCGTGTTGTCCAGCTTGTAGCCGCGCACGTTCATGCTGTCCCAGTAGCCGATGGCGTTGTAGGCGTCGGTCAGGCTGGCATCGAGTTTGATCAGGTCGGCCAGGCGGGTGATGCCTGCATCGCGCAAAACGGTCTGGCCAAAAGTTTGCGCCTGCACGGGCGCTTGCCAGCCGGGCGTGTCGCCCAGGCCGCTGATGCTGGCGCGGGCCTGGCGATTGGCCGGGGCGCTGACCGTGGTGCCAGGCAGCGTGCTTTCAGTCGCGGTGTTGTCAGCGGCCGTCTGGGCAACTGGCAAGGCAGTGCCATCGCGGGCTTGCTGGGCCATGGATTGGAGGCCCGTCGCGCTCAGCGACGCCAGGCAGCAGGCCTGCAGCGCTGCCATCGCCAGCGGGCGTTGCAGGATGGGGGTGGGACGTGAATGGGAAGGTGACAGACGAGGGCTCATGCAGACAACTCCATGGCGTGGGAGCACCGGTTGGGGACACGGTCGTCCGCATGGGGGTTGCCTGGTTGAGGGCGCGGCCTGGGAACTGGCGGCACCCGGTCGTGGCCCGGTTGAGGGCGCTTGCGCCAGCGTGATGGCGCGTGCACGACGAACTGGCTTCCCTACGCGAGGACGACCTCGATCAGGTTCGAAGGGACTCTCTCAGCGGCGCCACGCAACGCGGGCCGCACCCCTAGCAGGTCGAGATTGTAGGCGCGCTTCAGCCTTTGACGCCCAGGCGCTGGTGGAGCACCGGGCTTGTCGTGGTGTAGAGCAGGTGGGGCGGCGCATCGGGGTTGAGCGCCGTGGCGATGGCGTGCGCCGCCAGCGTGGCCTCGTGGAAGCCACACAGCAGCAGGCGCTTCTTGCCCGGGTAGGTGTTGATGTCGCCAACCGCGTGCACGCCTGCCAGCGAGGTCTCGAAGGTGGCGGTGTCCACGCGCACCTGCTTGCGCTCGAGGGCCATGCCCCATTGCGTCAACGGTCCGAGCTTGGGGCTCAGGCCCAGGCGCACCAGCAGGTGGTCCAGCGGCAGCTCGAAAGGGTGACCGTCGGCGCCCAGCAGTTGCAGGGCTTCGATGCGGCGGTCTGGGTCGGTGCTTGCCGGGGTCAGTCGAGCGCCTTGGGGCACGCCCAGCACCAGCTGCACGTCGCCCGATTGAATCAGCGCGCGCACCTCGGCCTCGACCTCGGCATCGGCCTGGAAGGCGTCGCGGCGGTGGAGCAGGGTGATGCGAGCGGGACGGTGCGCGGGCTCGGCACGTGAGGCGATGAGCACGGCGTTCAGTGCTTCATCGCCACCACCTGCGATGACCAGGTGCTGGCCTGCCCAGGCGGGGGGCGATGCGTCGAGGTGGCGTTTTCGTCCATCTCCCTGTGGCTCTGCGGCGAACTCGCCCGGCAGTTGGTGGCTGAGGTTGGCCGCGCCATCGAGTTCGGGCACGCCCAGGCCTCGTGGCACGAAGGCCCCCGCGCCAGCTGCGATCACCACCGAGTGCGCCTGGCAGGTCCATGCGGTGGAGGTTCGCACTTGCCAGCCACCATCGACCTGGCTCAGCGACTCGACTTGTTGGCCCAGGTGCAGGTGCGCTCGCTGGCCCGTGTTCGCATCGGGTGGCAGAAAAGGCGAAGCCTGCTGAAGCAGCAGGCTTGTGAGTTCGCGCCCGGTGCAGCGGGGCACGCCGGGCACGTCGTAGATGGGTTTGTCAGGGTAGAGGGCCATGCATTGGCCCCCCGCCTGTGGCAGCACGTCAACGACCTCGACCTTCAGGCCCAGCAGCCCCAGCTGGAAGGCCTGGAACAGGCCCACCGGGCCCGCGCCGATGACCAGGGCATCGGTCTGGGGCATCGAGGTCACCGATGGCATCAGCGCGCGAAGATCGGGGCTCAGCGGATCAACTGGTCCAGCTTGCCGGTCTTGTCCTTCCACTCGTCGGCTTCGGGCAGCGGCTCTTTGCGCTTGGTGATGCTGGGCCACTTCTTGGCCAGGTCGGCGTTGATCTGGATGTACTGCTGCTGGTTGCCGGGCACGTCCTCTTCAGGGACGATGGCGTTGACGGGGCACTCGGGGATGCAGACGGCGCAGTCGATGCACTCGTCGGGATCGATCACCAGGAAGTTGGGGCCTTCGCGGAAGCAGTCCACCGGGCAAACGTCCACGCAGTCGGTGTATTTGCAACGGATGCAGGCTTCGGTGACGACGTGAGTCATGACAGGTCTCGGGTGAGGGGGTTGATCTTGCGGGTGGGGATTTTACCGGGGCTTGAAGGGGCATCAAGCCTCGGTGGCGCCTGTGCCTTCGCCGCACAGGGTGATGTGGGTCAAGGGCGCTTCAGGGATGGCGGTCGCGCCCGCGCCCACGATGACGAGCGTGGGGCGCCCGGCGTGCACCGAGGAAGCGTCATCGAGTGTCCCCACGGTGTGCAGGGTGTGGCGCATGTCGGGCCACCCTGCTCGGGAGACCACGCTGACTTGCGTGCCGGCAGGCCAGCCTGCGTCCAGCAGGCCTTTGCTGAGCGGGGCCAGTTGCCGGCCCGCCATGTAGAAGACCTCGGTGTCGGCGCGCTGGCCCGGGCCCATGCCGCACTGCAGGTCG
>NZ_DCXA01000183.1:17541-19954 GCF_002328915.1 Aquabacterium sp. UBA2148 | reverse complement strand
CCATGCCGCATTGCAGGTCGCCGGTGCGGGTCATGGCCGTGGTGAAGCTCACGCTGCGGCCAGAGCCCCGGCGGGTCAGGGGCCGTTGGGTTGCCGCTGCAGCGGCGAGCGCCGAGGTCACCCCAGGCACCACCTCGCTGGCGATGCCAGCTTCGCGCAGGGCATGCAGCTCTTCTTCCAGTCGGCCGAAGAGGCTGGGGTCGCCACCCTTGAGGCGGGCCACCAGGCCGCGTTCACCATGGATGGCGCCCACGGCCAGTGACTGCTCGATGAGCAACTGGTTGATGCGGGTCTGGCCGTTGTAGTCGCTGCCTGGCTGGCCGGAGAAGCCTCGCTTGCCCACGTCGATCCAGTCGGCATGGGGAGCGAGCTCGCGCAGCGTCGGATCGGCCAGGGCGTCGAACAGCACCACCTGGGCCTGGGCCAGCAGGCGGCTGCCACGCACCGTGATCAGGTCGGCCTCACCGGGGCCGGCCCCGATGAAGACGACTTTGGCGGCGGTGAGCGAGCAGGGTTTGCTGTCCATGGTGGTGGTGCGGTGACGATGGCTGCCGGATCAGGCGGCCTTGACCAGCAGCGCGCCGCTGGTGCGGTTGGTCGTGGGGTCGACCACGATCAGCGCACCACCCACGCGGTTGGCGGTGTAGGCCTCGACCGGCAGCGGCTGCTGGGTCTGCACCGTCACGCGGCCGATTTCGTTCACGGCCAGTTCTTGCGCGTCGGTGTCTTCCAGCGAGTGGATGTCCAGGCGGCTTTCGATGGCGGTGATGCGGGCCTGCACCCAACGGTTGCCGTGGCGCACCCAGTACTTGCGGCCAATGGCAGCAGGTTCGGTGTCCAGCCAGGCCAGGGTGGCGGTGAAGCTGTCGGTGGGCTTGATCGATCCGGGCGTGTGCACCCAGTCGCCGCGCGAGACGTCGACCTGGCGGTCCAGCACGATGCCGGCCGACTGGCCTGCTTCGCATTGGTCGACCACCAGGGCCGAGTGGCGCACTTCGGCCACGATGGCGGTCTGGCCGCTCGGGAAGATCTGTACCTCGTCGCCGGCCTTGACCGAGCCGTGAGCGATGCGGCCCCACAGGGCGCGGTATTGGTGGCCGGTGCCCGATGCCGAGGCTTCGCCTTCACCCACGCTGTCGCGGGTCACGTATTGCACGGGGTGGAGCAGCGAGCCGTCGTGGGCTTCATCGGCCACGGGCAGTTGTTCCAGCACCTGCAGCAGGGTCGGGCCCTTGTACCAGGGCCAGTTGGCCGAAGGCGTGGTGACGTTGTCGCCGCGCAGGGCCGACACGGGGATCACGCCCTTGTTGACGATGCCTGCCTGTTGAGCGAAGGCTTCGAGCGAGCCCTTGACCGCGTTGAAGGCGGCTTCGGTGTCCTGCTCGATGGCGTCCAGCTTGTTGACGGCGAACACGATGGAGGGCACGCGCAGCAGGTGGGCCAGCAGGCTGTGGCGCTTGGTCTGCGTCAGCAGGGGCACCGGGCTGGCCTTCCAGTCGATCTTGGTGATGTCGACCAGCACCACGGCGGCGTCAGAGCCGGCGGCAGCGGTCACCATGTTGCGGGTGTACTGCTCGTGGCCCGGGGCGTCGGCGATGATGAACTTGCGGCTCTTGGTGGCGAAGTAGCGGTAAGCCACATCGATGGTGATGCCTTGCTCGCGCTCGGCCTCCAGGCCGTCGGTCAGCAGCGACAGGTCGATGGGGGCACCGGCGGCGCGCTTTTCCAGCGCATCGAGCTGGTCGGCCAGGATGGCGCGGCTGTCGAACAGCAAGCGGCCGATCAGGGTGCTCTTGCCGTCGTCAACGCTGCCAGCGGTCAGGAAACGCAGGGCCTTGTGAGCCAGTTCTTCGCCGGCTTCGCAGTGGGTGACGTTCGAGGTCATCGGGGTGCTCATCAGAAATAACCTTCCTTCTTGCGGCGCTCCATCGAGGCCTCGGACGTGCGGTCGTCCATGCGGGTGGCGCCACGCTCGCTCACGGTCACGTGCAGGGTCTCGGCGACGATGTCGGCCGGGTTGGCGGCATCGGATTCGACCGGGCAGGTGCAGGTCATGTCGCCCACGGTGCGGAAGCGCACGTCCACGGTTTCGACGGTTTCGCCTTCGAGTGCGGGCGTCACCTCGGTCAGCGGCACCAGCAGGCCCTTGCGGCGGATCACCTGACGGGCGTGCTTGTAGTAGATGTTGGGCAGCGGGATGCCTTCGCGGGCGATGTAAAGCCACACGTCCAGCTCGGTCCAGTTCGAGATCGGGAAGGCGCGGAAGTGCTCGCCCGGCTTGATGCGGGTGTTGAACAGGTTCCACAGCTCGGGGCGCTGCTCTTTGGGCTGCCACTGGCCGAAGCTGTCGCGGTGCGAGAAGATGCGCTCCTTGGCGCGTGCCTTTTCTTCGTCACGGCGGGCGCCGCCGATC
>NZ_DCXA01000183.1:869-17476 GCF_002328915.1 Aquabacterium sp. UBA2148 | reverse complement strand
GGCAGTCGAAGCGGTTGTCTTCGATGGCTTCGAGCAGGGTCACCGTCTGGTGGCCGTTGCGCGACTCCAGCGGGTGGGCCAGGCGCACGGTGCCCTTCTTGATGGACTCTTCCATGTGCGCGACGATCAGGCGCTCGCCGATCTCGGCCACGCGCTGTTCGCGGAACTCGATCACTTCAGGGAAGTTGTGACCGGTGTCCACGTGCACGAGCGGGAAGGGCAGCTTGCCTTCGAGCTTGCCCGTGGCCGGGTTCTTCATCTTGAAGGCCTTCTCGGCCAGTTGCAGAACCACGCACGAGTCCTTGCCGCTGGAAAACAGCAGGCCCGGGCGCTCGAAGGTGGCAGCCACTTCGCGCAGGATGAAGATCGCTTCTTCTTCCAGCGCATCCAGGTGGCGGTGGTCGACTTCCGCCAGCAGTTGGTTCACATCACTCATGTTGTTCTCGCTTTGAGTCTTCTGGCCGCCGTTCACTTGTGAACGTGCAGGCCGCATTCCTTCGCCTTCTCGTCTTCCCACCACCAGCGGCCGGCACGGAAGTCCTCGCCCACGGCGATGGCGCGCGTGCACGGCTCGCAGCCGATGCTGGGCATGAACTGGTCGTGCAGCGGGTTGTAGGGCACCTTGAAGGCCTGGACGTAGTGCCACACGTCGCCCCAAGTCCACTCGATCATCGGGTTGAACTTGGCGCGACCCTTGTCGTCGGATTCGCGCGCCAGCATGCCGCCGCGGTTGTTCGACTGCTCGCGGCGCAGGCCGGTGATCCATGCGCTGCGGCCTTCAAGCATGCGCGCCAGCGGTTCGAGCTTGCGCAGGCCGCAGCAGGCCTTGCGCAGTTCGATGCTTTCGTACATGGCCTTCTCGCCGTTGTTGCGAACGAACTCGATGACGGCCTCTGCCACGGGCTTGTAGACCTCGACCTGGATGCCCTGGCCATTGAAGGCGTCGGCGTAGTGCTGCTCGATGGTGCCGATCAGCGCGACCGTCTCGGGGTGCAGGGCGCCCGTCTCGAGCGTGCCCACAGCGATGCCGATGCCATGCCGCGCGATCAGGTCGGTGACGATCATGTCTTCCACGCCCAGGCTGGTGGCCTGGACCACCTTGCCCGGGTTCTCGGCCGCGGCGGCCTTCAGCAACGCGATGGTATCCGCGAGCTTGGCGTCGAAGCCCGCGCTGGCCTTGGCGTACAGGCCGATGGCCGACGCCGTGGCAGGGCCGCCGATCGACGACACGGCGCCGACATCCAGGGAGGAGCTTTCACTCATGGGGGGTCTCCTGAAGTCGGTGGCTCAGGCGGCGCGGCCGAACACGGGCTTGGTCGCGTTCACGTCGCCCTGGTAATGGCCACGTGCCGCGAAGAAGCCCAGCTGGCGCTCGGCGATGGCGCGGTCCTGGTCGCCCCGCAGTGCCACCGAGCTGAAGCCGCAGCGCTTGAGCAGGGGCATCATGTCGACGAGCACGTCACCCGTGGCACGGATCTCGCCACCAAAGCGGTAGCGCGAGCGCAGGATGTGCGCCTGGGTGTAGGCGCGGCCGTCCGTCCACTTCGGGAACTGAAGAACGACCAGCGACAACTTGGGCACGTCGGCTTCGATGACCTCGATGTCGGTGTCATTGGCCAGGATCACGCCCACGCTCTTGTGGTCGGCTGCGTCCTTGGCGGGCCACTGGTCGCGCACGGCGTGCCACTGGGCCAGGGTCAGCAGGCTGTTGGCCTTGATGGGCGGGTGGGCCATGGGGCCGTCTTCGCCGCCCACGGTGCGCCACTGATCGTGTTGGGTGTCGATGAATTGCATGGTGGGGTCTCCTTCAGGCGCGGGCTCAGGCGGCCTTGGCGGTGGTGCGACGGGTGGCGTTGGCTGCCGCCTTGAACGGGTCGATGCCGACGCGCTTGACGGTGTCGATGAACTTCTCGCCAGCCTGGCGCTGGGCCTGGTAGGTCTCGATGACGGCTTCGATGGCGTCCTGCACTTCGTCTGCAGCGAACGAGGGGCCGATCACCTTGCCTGCCACGGCGGCAGGCGCGTGATCGGAGCCGTCCGAGCCGCCCAGCGTGATCTGGTACCACTCGGTGCCGTCCTTGTCGACGCCCAGGATACCGATGTGGCCGCTGTGGTGGTGACCGCAGGAGTTGATGCAACCAGAGATGTGCAGGTCGATTTCGCCGATGTCGTAGAGCTCGTCGAGGTCCTGGTAGCGCTCGATCAAGGCGTTGGCGATGGGGATGGAGCGGGCGTTCGCCAGCGCGCAGAAGTCACCGCCCGGGCAGGCGATCATGTCCGACAGCAGGCCGATGTTGGGCGAGGCCAGGGTGTTGGCCTTGGCGGCCATCCACAGGGCGTAGAGGTCTTCTTCGCGCACGAAGGGCAGCAGGGCGTTCTGGTCGTGGGTCACGCGCAGCTCGCCGCAGCTGAACTGGTCGGCCATGTCGGCGATGGCGTCCATCTGCGCGTCGGTCACGTCGCCGGGGGCCTGGCCCACGCGCTTGACCGACAGCTGCACGCACTTGTAGCCGGGCACCTTGTGGCCTTCGACGTTGCGCTCGAGCCACTTGGCAAATTGCTTCTTGTCGGCCTCCGAGGCGTCGGCGGGCAGGCCGTTGCCGGTGGGCGTGTGCGCTTGAACCGAGGCCGGGAAGGCAAAGCCGGCGCTGACGCGGTCGAGCTCGGCCTGAGGGATCAGGTGAGCGGCCCCGTCGGTGTCTCGCGCCAGGATGTCCTGGAACTCGGCATTCACCTGGTCGAAGAATTTCTGACCTTCGGCCTTGACCAGGATCTTGATGCGGGCCTTGTACATGTTGTCGCGCCGGCCGTAGCGGTTGTAGACGCGCACGATGGCCTCGATGTAGACCAGGATTTGCTGCCAGGGCACGAAGGCATTGATGACGGTGCCCGTGATCGGGGTGCGGCCCATGCCGCCGCCCACCAGCACCGTGAAGCCGACTTCACCTGCGTCGTTCTTGATCAGGTGCAGGCCGATGTCGTGCCAGGCCACGGCGGCGCGGTCTTCCTTGGCACCACTGACCGCGATCTTGAACTTGCGGGGCAGGAAGGCGAACTCGGGGTGCAGGGTCGACCACTGGCGCAACACTTCGCAGTAGGGGCGGGCGTCGATCAGCTCATCGGCGGCCACACCCACCTTGGCGTCGGCGGTGATGTTGCGGATGCAATTGCCCGAGGTCTGGATGCCGTGCATGTTGACCTCGGCCAGCAGGTCCATCACGTCGGCGGCCTTGGGCAGCGGGATCCAGTTGTACTGGACGTTCTGGCGGGTGGTGAAGTGGGCGTAGCCGCGGTCGAACTCGCGGGCGATGCGCGCGAGTTGGCGCACCTGCTTGCTCGACAGCTCGCCGTAAGGCACGGCCACGCGCAGCATGGGGGCGTGACGCTGCACATACCATCCGTTTTGCAGGCGCAACGGGCGAAACTCTTCGTCGCCCAGTTTGCCCGCGAGATTGCGCTCAAGCTGGTCGCGGAATTGAGCGGCGCGCTGGCGGACAAACTGTTTGTCGAATTCGGTATATTGATACATGGTGCGCAGCTAAGGAATAAACAAATGAGTCCGTGGACGCCGGTGGTGGAGGCGGCACACGGACGCGATTGATCAGGTCAGCCGAGGGCTCGGTAGAGATTGTAAAGGCTGATGCCGGAGATCACGCCCCCCACCAGCATCAGCAGGGTCTTGGTCTTGAGGTGCCGGGTCAGGTAGGCGGCAAAGGGGGCGGCGAACAGCCCGCCCACGACCAGGCCCGCCACCGTGGGCCAGGGGCCTTCTTCCACCAGGCCAGCAAAGACGGCCGCGCTGGTGAACGTGAGGAAGAATTCGGCCAGGTTGACCGAGCCGATGGTGGTGCGAGGGTCTTGCCCGGTGCCCACCAGGGTGGTGGTCACGACCGGGCCCCAGCCGCCGCCGCCCACCGCGTCGACGAAGCCGCCGAACAGCCCAAGCTTGGCCACGTGTTTCGGGGTTTCACGGCGCGGCGTGATTTTCTTGAATACCTTGCTGATGACATAAAGTCCCATCAGGAAAAGGTATCCGGAAACAATGGGTTTGATGATGGCTGAATCCACGCTGGAAACCAGCCAGGCCCCCATGCTGGCGCCCAAAATTCCGGGAATCAGCAGGCGAAGGAAAAGGGATTTGTTGACGTTGCCCAATTTGACGTGGGAAATGCCGGAAACCCCCGTCGTGAAGACCTCTGCGATGTGCACGCTGGCCGACGCCACGGCTGGCGATGAGCCCGTGGCCAGCAGGAACGAGGTGGACGTGATGCCGTACGCCATGCCCAGGGCACCGTCCACGGTCTGGGCGATCAGGCCCACGAGCACGGCCTTCCAGAACGCCTCGCCCGTGACGGTGCTCAGGATGAGTTGCAACCCGCTTTGCTCATGTTGTCCGTTGAACAGCTTGGAGCCCAGGTAGGCCACCACACCGATGAGCATGAAACCCACGGCCCAAACCGCGATGCGCAGCACCGGGTGATCGGACGGGTGGCTGACGTCGTCTTCGACGGGCGGCAGACCGAGTGCGGTGTGCTCGGCGTTGATCGCGTTGTCGGTGAGGTCGAGGTTGCGGATCTTCATGTAGGCCGGGAAAAGCGGGGCAGGCGACGTGACAATGGGAGAGCGCGAATGCTACAGATCGTCTTTATTCATGAGAAGAACATTTATGGAAGTTGTTAATTCCAGATCGGAATTAAGCGGGGAGGCTGCCATGCGGCGAGGGCTGCTGCTGGGGGCCACGGCGTGGCTGGCAGGGTGCTCGGCCCTGCCGGGCGCCGATGCGCCTCGCACGACGGGCGCGCCCACCAATGCCCAGCCACCGGCTTTGCCCACGGCACCGGTGACACCACGCCCAGCGCCTCGCCCGCCCCGCATCGGGCTGGCGCTGGGGGGCGGCGCGGCTCGGGGCTTTGCTCACATCGGCGTGCTGCAGGTGCTCGAAGAGCAGGGCATCAAGCCCGACCTGGTGGTGGGCACCTCTGCGGGCAGCCTGGTGGCGGCGCTTTATGCAGCGGGTAAAACGCCCACCGAGTTGCAGAGCATGGCCATGACCCTGGACGAGTCCAGTATCACCGACTGGGTTTTTCCTGGGCGCTCATTGCTCAAGGGAGAGGCCCTGGCGCGATTCATCCGCACGCAGACGGGCGGCAAGCAGATCGAAGGCATGCGCCTGCCCCTGGGCATCGTGGCGGCTGACCTGCAAAGCGGCGCCCCCATCCTGTTCAGAAAAGGCGACCCCGGCACGGCGGTCCGGGCCTCCAGCGCTGTGCCGGCGGTGTTCGAGCCGGTGCGCATCAACGGCCGCGAGTACATCGACGGTGGTGCGGTCTCGCCCATCCCGGTGCGCTTTGCCCGCCAGATGGGCGCGGACGTGGTCATCGCGGTGGACATCTCGGCCATCCCTCAAGGGCAATCCACCAAACGGGCCGTCGACATCCTGCTGCAGACCTTCAACATCATGGGCCACGCCATCAGCCAGCACGAATTGGCCGAAGCCGATGTGGTGATGCGACCCAAGCTGGAGGGCATTGGCAGCGCCGACTTTTCTGCTCGGCGCCTGTCGATCCTGGCCGGGCGCGAAGCCGCCTTGATGGTGCTGCCTCAACTCAAGGAGCGGATCGCTGCCCGCACGCGCTGAGGGCTGGTGCCTTTGCGCCAGAGCGTCAGCGCGTTGCCGCGAAGGGTGATCCGGTCAACTTGGATCCGCTGCCCAGGGCGCGTTTTTTGAACCAGCCCGTGTTCATCTCCAGCACGTAGCGCACTGGGCGATCCGAGCAGTGCGAGTCGAGCGTCTGAGGCTTCATCTCGTCGGTGTTGACGATCGTGCCGTCGTCATCGATGAAGGCGATGGCCAGGGGGATGAGCGTGTTTTTCATCCAGAAGCACTGCACCCCGGGGCGCTCGAAGACGAACAGCATGCCCTCGTGGGTGCCCATCTGGGTGCGGTGCATCAGGCCGATGGCGCGCTCGCGGTCGGTCATGGCCACCTCGGCGGTGATGTTCTGCATGCCTGCGCGCAGCTGGACGGTGCGCAGCTTCTGCGGGCCTTCCTGCGCCCCGGCAACACCGGCGGCCAGGCAGCTTGCCACGACCATGATTTGCATCAAGGCCGAGCGCAAGGTCATTGACCTGGCGCGCCACCCTGTGGCAACGCTTTGACTGACAATGCCCGCTTTCGTCATCTCCGTGTCTCGATGAGCTGGTTCACGGGCCCGACTGTAGCAGCCGTCTCATGAATGCCTCTGCGTCCGCGACACCCCAGGCGCCCCTGCCACCCCTGCCCGAACTGACGCCCTCGCAGTCCGCCGGACTGGACGACCCGGACCTGCTGGCGCAGTGCGTGGTGGAGATGCCCACCGGCCCACTGCGCCGCATTGGCCTGGGCATATCCGGCATGTACTGCGCCGCCTGCACCATCACCATCGAAGATGCGGTCAAGTCGGTGCCCGGCGTCAGCGAGGTGCAGGTTCAGGCCGCCTCGCAGCGTGCGCGGATCCTCATCGACCCCGCCCGGGTCAGGCTGTCGGACATCGTCGCCGCGGTTCAGCGCGTGGGGTACCGCGCCTGGCCTGACGCCGCAGCCCGCGCTGGTCACGAGCGACTCAGGCAGCGCCGCGTGCTCCTGTGGCGCCTGTCGGTGGCGGCCTTCTGCATGATGCAGGTGATGATGATCGCCTGGCCCCAGTACGTGGCCGGGCCGGACGAAATCCCGCCTGACATCTGGCAGCTCATGAACTGGGCCAACTGGGTGCTCAGCCTGCCGGTGATGATTTTCTCTTGCGGGCCCTTTTTCTCCGGGGCCTGGCGTGCGGCCCGACAGGGCAGGGTGTCCATGGACACGCCGGTGGCCATCGGCATGCTGGCCACCTTCGTTGTCAGCACGGGCGTCACGATGGGGCACACCGATGTGTTCGGGCACGAGGCTTACTTCGACTCCCTGACCATGTTCGTGGCCTTCCTGTTGATGGGGCGCTGGCTCGAAAGCAGCGCCCGAGAGCGGGTGACCCATTCGCTCGAAGCCCTGTGCGTGCGCCTGCCAGAAGCGGTCGAGCGCGCGGTGGCCGGTGAGGCAGCCGACCTGCGCGGCGTGGCCGTCGAATCCGTGCCGCTGTCTGCCCTGCGTCATGGCGACCGCGTCAGGGTGGCCGTTGGCCAGGCCTTTCCGGCCGATGGGCAGGTTTTGCTGGGCCACACCGAGGTCGACGAGTCCCTGCTGACCGGCGAGTCCCGCGCGGTGGTGCGCCAGCCAGGGCAGATGGTGGTGGCGGGCTCGGTCAACCTGGTGGCGCCCGTGTGGATTTCGGTGGAGCGCCTGGGGCCGGACACCCGATACCAGCAGATCGTGTCCCTGGTGCACCAGGCCATGACGGAAAAGCCGGGCTGGATGCGCGCCGCCGATCGCATGGCTGCGCCATTCCTGTGGGGGGTCCTGGGGCTGGCCGCGCTGGGTGCCCTTGTGTGGCAGTGGATCGACCCTTCTCGCGCGGTGTGGGTGGCGGTGTCCGTGCTGGTCGTGACCTGCCCTTGTGCCCTGTCGCTGGCGGCACCCTCCGCGTTGCTGTCCGCCGCAGGCGCGATGGCCAAGCGCGGTTTGCTCGTGCGCCGACTTGACGCGCTGGAAACCCTGGCCCACGCCCGTCTCTTTTATTTTGACAAGACCGGCACGCTCACAGAAAGCGAGTTGTCGGTGACGGGGTTGCAGTTGGCATCTGGCGTGACCAGCCTCCATCGCTTGGCCTCGGGTGGGCAGGCCGGTGCGCTTGCGCAGGGGCATCAGGCACCTGCATTGGCAGACCCTGGCGAGCTTTGGCATTGCGCGGCCTCTCTGGCGGCAGCCTCACACCACCCCGTGTCGCGCTCCATGGTGGTTGCCGCGCAAACGGTTCGCCCTGAGGGCGCCGCTCCGTGGGCGCCTTGTGGCTGGCTCGAGCTGAACGAGCGTGCAGGGCAGGGCGTTGAGGCCAGAGACGAAGCTGGCCGGCTGTGGAGGCTGGGGCGCCTGGACTGGGTTCTGGGTGCGGATGCCCAGGACGCCTTGCGCCACTGGGCCTCGCCCGATGCGCCCCGGGCATGGCTGGCAGCACGCTCGAGCGACGGCGCGCTGCTGATCGACACGGTGATGGGGGTCTTGCTGGACGAGGTGTTTCGGCCGGAAGCGGCCCCCGCCTTGCGCCAATTGAAGGAGTTGGGCTGTCGGTCGGCTCTTTTGTCGGGCGATCACAACGATCGGGTCCAGGCGGCATCCCTCATCCTGGGGCCCCACGGCGAACTCCCCGTGGCGGCTGCGCAAGCCACACCGGAGGAAAAGCTGCTGGTGATGTCTCAGGCTCAACAGCAGGGCGAACAGGTTGCCGTCGTGGGCGATGGCATCAACGACGCGCCCGTGCTGGCGAAGGCAGATGTGTCGGTGGCGCTGGACCAAGGCTCGGCATTGGCTCAGTCGCAGGCCGACCTCATTGTGCTGAACGGGCGGTTGACGGGTTTACCCGAGGCCGTCGCCCACAGCCGTTTCGCCATGCGGATCGTCAAACAGAACCTGGCATGGGCGGCGGTCTACAATTTCGCCTGCATTCCCCTTGCACTCATGGGCCTGCTGCCACCCTGGGCGGCCGGGCTGGGCATGGCATTGAGCTCCCTCGGTGTCGTCCTCAATTCCTTGCGCCTGGGTGCCACCCAATGGAAATCCTCTACGTCCTGATCCCCGTGTCGGTCTTGCTCGTGCTGGCCATCCTGGCTTTGCTGGGCTGGGCCATCCATGGGGGTCAGTTTGAGGACATCGAGGCCGAAGGGCACCGGATCCTGCAGGGTGGGGACGACAATTCCGAGGCTAACGTTGAGCGGCATCAAGATTAGTTAGTGGTTTGCCCTCACAATTCGCGCTGTAACAAAGGAGAAGAAGAGATGGCAACCACCCACTCTGCCACATACAACGATGGGGTTGTCCGAGCTTTTGCCATTTGCGCCGTGGTTTACGGCGTCGTCGGCATGGCTGTGGGCGTCCTGATCGCTTCGCAACTGGCGTGGCCGGAACTCAATTTCGGCATCCCCTGGCTGACCTACGGTCGCCTGCGTCCCCTGCACACCAATGCAGTGATTTTTGCCTTCGGCGGCTGCACGCTGTTCGCGACGTCTTATCACGTTGTGCAACGCACCTGCCAGACCCGGTTGTTCGCTGGCCCGCTGGCCACGTTCACCCTGATCGGCTGGAACCTGGTCATCCTGGCGGCGGTCGTCACGCTGCCTCTGGGCTACACCAGCGGCAAAGAGTACGCTGAACTCGAATGGCCCATCGACATCCTGATCACCCTGGTCTGGGTCGCGTACGCCATCGTCTTCTTCGGCACCATCGGCACCCGCAAGATCCGCCACATCTACGTGGCCAACTGGTTCTTCGGCGCCTTCATCATCGCCGTGGCCCTGCTGCACATCGTCAACAGCGCCGCCATCCCGGTGTTCTCTGACGGCCTGCTGTCGCCCAAGTCCTACTCGGCTTACTCGGGTGTGCAGGACGCCATGATCCAGTGGTGGTACGGCCACAATGCCGTGGGCTTCTTCCTGACGGCTGCCTTCCTGGGGATGATGTACTACTACATCCCCAAGCAGGCCGGCATGCCCGTGTACTCGTATCGCCTGTCGATCGTGCACTTCTGGGCCCTGATCTTCACCTACATGTGGGCGGGTCCTCACCACCTGCACTACACCGCTCTGCCTGACTGGACGCAATCGGTCGGCATGGTGTTCTCGCTGATCCTGCTCGCACCATCGTGGGGCGGCATGATCAACGGCATCATGACCCTGTCGGGTGCCTGGTACAAGCTGCGCGATGACGCCATCCTGAAGTTCCTGATTGTGGCCCTGTCCTTCTACGGCATGTCCACCTTCGAAGGTCCGATGATGTCCATCAAGACCGTGAACTCGCTGTCGCACTACACCGACTGGACGGTTGGTCACGTGCACTCCGGCGCCCTCGGCTGGGTGGGCCTGATCTCGATGGGCTCGCTGTACTACTTGATCCCGCGCATGTTCGGTCGCACCACGATGTACTCGGTGCCCGCCATCTCGCTGCACTTCTGGGCTGCCACCATCGGCATCGTGCTCTACATCGCCGCGATGTGGATCGCCGGTGTGATGCAGGGCCTGATGTGGCGTGCCGTGAACCCCGATGGCACCCTGGTCTACACCTTCGTCGAGAGCGTGAAGGCAACCTATCCCTTCTACGTGATCCGCGTCGCGGGTGGTCTGCTCTACCTGGGCGGCATGATCCTGATGCTCTGGAACACCGTGATGACCGCCCTGGCTGGTCGCGCCGTCAACGCGCCGATCCCCCAGCCGGCCCACGCCTGAGCCGCACAAGGAGAACAACATGGCTGACAACAACCACAAGCCTGCGCTCTTCTCCCACGAGAAGATCGAGACCAGCAACTTCCTGATGATCGTGCTGACGCTGATCGTCGTGTCTTTCGGCGCGCTGGTCGAAATCGTGCCCCTGTATTTCCAGAAGAGCACGACCACACCGGTGGAAGGCCTCAAGCCCTACACCGCCCTGCAACTGGCGGGGCGCGACATCTACCTGCGTGAAGGCTGCTACGGCTGCCACTCGCAGATGATCCGCCCCTTCCGCGCCGAAACCCTGCGTTACGGTCACTACTCGATGGCTGGTGAGTACGTCTACGACCACCCCTTCCAGTGGGGCTCCAAGCGCACCGGACCGGACCTGCACCGTGTGGGCGGCAAGTACTCCGACGAATGGCATCGCGCCCACCTCGAGAACCCTCGCAACGTCGTGCCTGAGTCGAACATGCCTGCCTACCCCTGGCTGGAAACCAACCTGGTCAAGGCCGAAGGTGTGGGTCCCCGCATGGAAGCGCTGCGGATGGTCGGTGTTCCCTATTCGGACGCCGAAATCAAGGCAGCCGCCGAAGAAGTCAAGGGCAAGACCGAGATGGAAGCGGTGATCGCCTACCTGCAGGTGCTGGGCACCGCGGTGAAATAAGGAGCGACGCACATGGACGTCATCACCCTGAGAAGCATCTTCACGGTCGGCTGCCTGTGCGTTTTCGTGGGCATCGTTGTGTGGGCTTATTCGCGGCGCAACAAGGCCCAGTTTGAAGAGGCAGGTCGTCTGCCTCTTTCTGAAGATTGACTGGAGGCTCAGACATGAGCGACTTCATTTCGAATGGATGGGCGTGGTATGTCACGGCCATCGTGGTGTTCGGCCTGGTGTACTGCGCACTCGTGCTGATCGGTGCCGCCAAGCACAAGGTCGTCTACGACGCCCAAGGCAATGTGGACAAGACCACCGGCCACATCTGGGACGGTGACCTGCGTGAACTGAACAACCCGCTGCCCCGCTGGTGGTTGTTCCTGTTCATCTTCACGCTGATCTTCGCCGTGGCGTACTTCTACCTGTACCCAGGCCTGGCCACCTCCGATGGCAAGCTGAACTGGACCTCCAAGGGCCAGCTGGAAGCCGAAAACGCCAAGGCCAAGGCCGAGCAGGACAAGATCTTCGCCAAGTTCAAGTCGGCGTCGATCGAAGACTTGGCTCGCGATCCGCAAGCCCACGCCATCGGTCAACGCCTGTTCCTGAACAACTGCGCGGCCTGCCACGGCTCCGATGCCAAAGGCGCCAAGAGCTTCCCGAACCTGACGGACGGTGACTGGATCCACGGCGGCTCGCCCGAGAAGATCATCGAGACGATCACTGCGGGACGCAACGGTCAGATGCCGCCGCTGGCTGCTGCCGTGGGCACGCCTGAAGAAGCTCGGCAAGTTGCGAACTACGTGCTCAGCCTCTCGGGTGCGGGTCACAATTCCATCCAGGCGGAGTTGGGCAAGGCCAAGTTCAAGGCGGTTTGCGCAGCCTGCCATGGTGCGGACGGCAAGGGCAACCAGGCCATCGGTGCACCCAACCTGAGCGACAAGATCTGGCTGCACGGCTGGGGCGAGCAGTTCATCGTCGAGATGATCAACAAGGGCAAGGTCAACGTCATGCCCGCTCAAACGCCTCGCTTGTCCGAAGACCAGGTCCGGCTCGTGGCTTCGTATGTGTGGGGCCTGTCTCACCCGACCCAATCGGCCAATGCCAAGTGAGCCTGATGCTCGCATCAAGGTGACTTGAATGCGAGCACGGCCCGGGGTTGACATCGATCAAGAACGGGCCAACAGTGAGCCACTGCGGTGGTGGAGCGTGATACCCTGCAGGGTATGCGGTCCACCACCGTTTCACTTTGAGATTTGGGTCTTCCCATGAGCGAATCCAGCCCCCACCAGGATCCCGGCAAACGCGTCATTCCCATCCAGGCAGTTGGTGCGCGTGAAGAGACGGTCTCCCTCTACAAAAAGGGAGAGAAGATTTACGCCCGAGAGGTCAAGGGCTGGTTCACGAAATGGCGCTGGGCCTTTGTGTGGCTCACCCAGATCGTCTTTTACTGCACGCCTTGGTTGATGTGGAACGACAGGCAGGCCGTCCTGTTTGACCTGACCACGCGGCGCTTTTACATGTTCAACCTGGTCCTGTATCCGCAGGACTTCATCTACCTCACTGCGCTGCTGGTGATCTCGGCCTACGGCCTGTTCCTGTTCACGGCGGTGGCAGGGCGGCTTTGGTGCGGGTATGCGTGCCCACAGTCGGTCTACACCGAAATCTTCATGTGGATGGAGCGCAAGATCGAAGGTGATCGCGTTCGTCGCATGAAGCTGGACAAATCACCCTGGTCGGTCGAGAAGGTCTGGCGCAAGACGGCCAAGCAACTTGCCTGGATCGCCTTTGCGCTGTGGACGGGCTACACCTTTGTGGGCTACTTCACGCCGGTTCGCGTGCTGGCTGCCGAAGTCGTCAGCCTCAGCATGGGCCCCTGGGAGCTTTTCTGGGTGCTCTTCTATGGGTTTGCCACCTACGGCAACGCTGGCTACATGCGCGAGCAGGTCTGCAAGTACATGTGTCCGTACGCGCGCTTCCAGAGCGCCATGTTCGATCGCGACACGCTCATCATCAGCTACGACACCAAACGCGGTGAGCCGCGTGGCTCGCGCAAGCGCGGCGCCGATGCCAAAGCGCTGAACCAGGGTGACTGCGTGGACTGCACCTTGTGTGTTCAGGTCTGCCCGGTGGGCATCGACATCCGCAACGGCTTGCAGTACGAGTGCATCGGCTGCGCCGCCTGCATCGATGTGTGTGACTCGGTCATGGACAAAGTCGGTTCGCCGCGCGGCCTGGTGCGCTATGCCACGCTCAACAGCCTGGAAAATGGCTGGGGCCGAAAGGAGATGTGGTCTCGGGTCACGCGCCCTCGTGTCCTGATCTACACGGCCATCCTGGCTGCCGTGGTCGTCGCTTTCGTGCACAGCGTCTACAGCCGGCCACCGTTCCGCGTCGACATCGTGCGCGACCGCGGCGCCCTGGCTCGGGTGGTCGACGAGGGTTTTGTCGAGAACGTTTACCGCGTCCAGATCATGAATGCCAGCGAGAACACGCAGCGTTACCGATTGGGCGTGGAGCAATTGCAGCAGGCGCAGGTGGAAGGCGGGCAGGACTTGGTCCTGGGTCCAGCCGAGGCCCGTTGGGTGCCGATCGCTGTCCGAGTCTCACCTGATGCAGCCGGCCGCATGGGCTCAGGCGCACATGGGGTGACCATCCTCGTCGAGCAGTTGCGACAAGGCAGCGAGCCCCAAGTCGATGTGCGCGAAAAGTCCACCTTCCTGGTGCCCCGTTGATCGGGGCTTCACTCCCCGATTGCCTCATTTCCTGATTCCGGAGCTTGCATGTCTGCCCCTGACAAACTCAAAGCCAACAGCAACCCGCCTTGGTGGAAATTGCCCATCGTTTGGTTGGTGATCGCTGGCCCAGCGATCGTGGTCGTTGCCTCCTTGGTCACTGCAGGCATTGCCATCAAGCACGTCGATCCGGTGCTCGATACCTCCAAGGGGCACGTCAAATCGACGGTCGAGGAGCCCGCCATGCGGGCGCGCAACCACGCGGCGTCTCCTTCGCTGCAGCCTGCAGATCGCTGATTCACCTCAAGGCTGGCACCTGGGGTGACCCCTGGTTTTCGGGAAAGTCCTCGTTGTGACCCTGCGCTGCCGGTAGAACATGGTCCTTGTGTGCGATTTGCCTCAAGGAGATGTCCATGTCTCGTCGGTCCTTGCACCTTGCCCAGATTCTCTGGCCCGCGTTCCTGATCGCGGGTGTGCTGGAAATGGTGGTTTTTGCCTTGGTCGATCCCTCTGGGCTCTCGATCGGGGGCTGGGCGCCTGATGTGCGCACGGTCTACAGCCTGGCGTTCTTCGTCTTTTGGGTGCTGGTTGCCATGGCTTCAGGCATCAGCCACATCATGATGCGCCCGCCCACTGGTGTGGTCACGTCTCGGCGGGCCGCCCGTCGGCAAGCTCGGCGCGCGATGGTTGTGCACCATCAGCACTGACATCTCCAAAACAAAAGGTCGCCTGGATGGCGACCTTTGTGTTTGGCTCCCGCTAGACCGCCTCAAGCAGGCGGCACGTGATGCTGGTCAGCAGCGGACGCTGTTGACCAGCGCGCGCAGCCCAGCCTCGTCGGTGATCCGGATGTCTCGCTGCTTGACCTCGAGCAGGCCCTCGTCCTGGAACTTCGAGAACGTGCGGCTGACGGTCTCCAATTTGAGGCCCAGGTAGCTGCCGATTTCTTCTCGCGTCATGCGAAGCACCAGGGCAGATGCCGAAAAACCGCGCGCATGCAGGCGCTGAGTCAGGTTCAACAAGAACGCGGCAAGGCGCTCCTCGGCTCGCATGCTGCCCAGCAAAAGCATCACGCCATGGTCTCGAACGATTTCGCGGCTCATGATTTTGTGAAACTGATGCTGCAGGTCGGAGAACTCGCGGGACAGCTCTTCAAGTTGGCCATAGGGGATCACGCAGACCTGCGAGTCCTCGAGCGCGATGGCGTCACAAGCGTGTCGATCGGTGCTGATGCCATCAAGCCCCAGCAGCTCTCCAGCCATCTGAAAGCCAGTGACCTGGTCGCGGCCGTCTTCCGAAGAGATGCGGGTCTTGAAGAAACCCGTGCGCACCGCGTAAACCGATTTGAAAGGGTCTCCCGTGTGGAAGAGCGCGTCGCCGCGTTTGATCGATTTGCGCGTTGCGACGAGGGTGTCGAGCTGCGTGAGTAGGGGCTGTGTCAGCCCGACGGGCAGGCACAGCTCGCGCAGGTTGCAGCTTGAGCACGCGACTTTGAATGAATCGAGTTTCATGGGGGTAGGCGTGACTGGCGTGCCAGCCGTGCCGTTTGGGTGGCCACAGTGCGTGGCGGAACACGAAGTGGTTCCAGTCTGTGTCGGTTCGATCGATCGGGCGGTCTGGTTCAACATGAGCAACCTCAAACAATGCCTGGATTGTTGCCGGATTCCCGGCGCCGCCCTTGATCCACGTCAACCCTGCTGGCGGGCAGTTTGGCACATTCGGGTGAATGAGTGAACAGGCCCTGAAATCCCCGTGCATCCCCTCCGAAGCTCCTCTGGTCTCGAGGGAGACCTTGACGCGCCTTGATGTTCAGGGGCCACGCTACACATCGTATCCCACAGCCGACAGGTTCGTCGAGGCACACGGTGCCCAGCAGTATGTGCAGGCTTTGAGTCAACGTGGGCAGGGCGTGGGGGCCCTCACCGGAGGGGCGAGCGCCCTCTCGCTGTACATCCACATTCCGTTCTGTGAGTCGGTCTGCTACTACTGCGCTTGCAACAAGGTCATCACCCGTCACCACGAGCGTGCTCAGGCGTACTTGGACGACCTTCGAGAAGAAATCCGGTTGGTTTCCGAGCAACTCGGCCCCGGTCAAATGGTGTCGCAGCTGCATTTCGGGGGAGGCACCCCCACCTTCCTGAGCGATGAGGAGTTGCAAGGGCTGCTCGATACCCTTCGCAGCACCTTCCGCTTTGTGCCTGGGGGCGAGTACGCCATTGAAATCGATCCGCGCACCGTCGATCAGGGGCGGCTCAAACGCCTGCACCAGATGGGGTTCAATCGTTTGAGCTTTGGGGTTCAGGATTTCGATCCGGATGTCCAGAAAGCGGTCCATCGGGTTCAGCCGCACGACCAGGTTCGCGCGTTGGTGCAGGCCGCCAGGGCCGAGGGCTTCGAGTCGCTCAACATGGACCTCATTTACGGGCTGCCCAAGCAGACGCCGGAGAGCTTTGCCCGCACTTTGACGCAAGTGGCCGAACTCAGGCCTGATCGCATTGCGCTGTATGCGTACGCGCACCTGCCGCAACGCTTCAAGCCCCAGCGGCGGATCGAAGCAGCCGATCTGCCCCAGGCAGAGGAGAAAGTCGGCATGTTGGCTGCTGCGATCGATGCTTTTGGCAGGGCCGGCTACGACTACATCGGCATGGACCACTTCGCCTTGCACCATGACAGCCTGGCGGTTGCCAAGCGCCAGGGCAGGCTGCATCGCAACTTTCAAGGCTACAGCACACATCCCGACTGCGACCTGATCGGCCTTGGGGTGTCGGCCATCGGACGTGTGGGGGCGCACTATGTGCAAAACGCCAAGACGCTCGATGAGTACCACGACGCACTCAAGCGCCATGAACTGCCGGTGGTGCGCGGGCTCGTGCTCACGCGCGACGACTTGG
>NZ_DCXA01000183.1:0-843 GCF_002328915.1 Aquabacterium sp. UBA2148 | reverse complement strand
CCGACGACTTGGTGCGTCGCGCCGTGATCATGGCCCTGATGTGCCAGGGCAGGGTGGACTTCGAGTCCATCGAGCTCGCCTACCTGCTCGATTTCAGGCAATACTTTGAGTCTGAATTGCGCCTGCTGGTGCCGCTCGTCGAGTCGGGGTTGGTGCAAATGGAGTCTGATGGCATCCGAGTCACGCCGCTGGGGTGGTATTTCGTGCGGGCGGTGGCCATGGTGTTCGACCGTCACCTGCAGGCTGACAAAGCCGTCGAGCGCTTTTCTCGCATCATCTGAACCTGCGCGAGGCGGCCTGTGTTGAGCAGCCTGCTGGCGACCGCATTCCTCATGGGCCTGGCGGGCATACCGCATTGCACCGCGATGTGCGGGGCGGCATGCGCGGTCGCTTTCCCGAGGGGCTTGTCGATCTGGACACTGATCGGGCGGGCGATTGGTTACGCCTGCCTGGGTGCCGTGGCCGCCGCAGCGGCGGGCTTGGTCGCCCGTTGGGGGCAGCAGGTCGCGATGATCAAACCGCTTTGGATGATGGCCCAACTGGCCATGGTGCTGCTCGGAGGCTTCATGCTTGTGCGCGGATTCGTCCCGGAGCGGGTGGATCAGGCGGGCAAGGGTTTGTATCTCCGCGTGCGGGCGGGCTGGCAGGCTCGCTCTGAAGGTTGGCCGCCTCTGGTGCAGCGGGCGTGGCCTTTGCTGGCGGGCCTTGCCTGGGCCCTGTTGCCCTGCGGTTTGCTCTACGCGGCCCTGATGGTGGCGGCGCTGGCGGCTCGCCCGGCAGAGGGGGCGTTGGTCATGTTGGCGTTCGCTTTGCCAAGCGCAGCAGGTGTGTGGGCGGCGCCTG
>NZ_DCXA01000275.1:10096-17280 GCF_002328915.1 Aquabacterium sp. UBA2148 | reverse complement strand
CTTGAGCTTGTAGCGCTGCTCGCTCTTGCCTTGCTGCTGGCTCTTGACCGTTTCGGGGCGGGCTTGGAGGATGTAGATCTTGCCGTCGCCGCCGTCCTTGCCCCATTCGATGTCCATCGGGCGGCCGTAGTGCTGCTCGATGACGAGGGCGTAGCGGGCCAGCTCCATGACGTCGTCGTTGCTCAGGCTGTAGCGGTTGCGGGCTTCGACGGTGGTGTCCACGGTCTTGACGAGCTTGCCCGAGGCGGCCTTCTCTTCGGGCGTCGAGAACTCCATCTTGATCAGCTTGGAGCCCAGGTTGCGGCGGATGACGGCCTGCTTGCCCGACTTGAGCGCGGGCTTGTGAACGTAGAACTCGTCGGGGTTGACGGCGCCTTGCACCACGGTTTCACCCAGGCCGTAGCTGGAGGTGATGAAGACCACGTCCGAAAAACCGGACTCGGTGTCGATGGTGAACATCACGCCAGCGGCGCCGATGTCCGAGCGCACCATGCGCTGCACGCCCGCCGACAGGGCCACCACGTCGTGGGCGAAGCCCTTGTGCACGCGGTAGGAGATGGCGCGGTCGTTGTACAGCGAGGCGAAGACTTCCTTCATCTTGTGCAGGATGTCTTCGATGCCGATGACGTTCAGGAAGGTTTCCTGCTGGCCGGCGAACGAGGCGTCGGGCAGGTCTTCGGCGGTGGCCGAGGAGCGCACGGCGAACGAGGCCTGGGGGTTGTCGCCAGCGAGGGTGACGAAGGCTTCGCGAATGGCCTTTTCCAGGTCAGCGGGGAAGGGCTGTGCCTCGACCCAGCCACGGATTTCGGCACCGGCCTGGGCCAGGGCCTTGACGTCTTCGGTGTCGAGCGTGGCCAGGCGCTGGCTGATGCGCAGGCTCAGGCCGTCGTGCTTGAGGAATTCGCGGAAGGCGTGGGCCGTGGTGGCGAAGCCGGTGGGCACGCGCACGCCGTTGGGCAGCTGAGAGATCATCTCGCCCAGCGAGGCGTTCTTGCCGCCCACCGACTCGACGTCGGACATGCGCAATTGCTCGAAGGGCACGACCAGGGCGGTCGGCTCAAAGCGTTCGGTCATAGAAAAGCTCCAGGATGGTGAAAAAATCTTGGGGCTTCCGGAGCGAAGCTGGGGCGGCCGGTCTGTTGTTTTGATGGTGTGACCTAGCGGGCGTCAGCGGGCGGGCCGGAAACGGTTGAACCGATTGTAGGGTCCCGCCTATGATCCGGGGGGTCTTTCCAATGAATCCGGATCGCGCCGGGGGCCGGTGTTGTGAACACCTCACCCCCTCGTTCGAGGTCCCCGCATCCCCATGCCCGATCGCAGCGTTTTCTTCGTGTCCGATGGCACCGGCATCACCGCCGAAACCATGGGCAATTCCATCCTGGCCCAGTTCGCCATCAAGCCCCGACACGTCCGCCGGCCCTTCATCGACACGGAGGACAAGGCCTTCCACGTCGTGCGCGAGATCAACACCGCGGCCGAGCGGGAGGGGCAGCGCCCCATTGTTTTCACCACCTTGGCCAATGACGACGTGCTGTCGATCCTGCAGACCTGCCAGGGCAAGGTTTTTGACGTCATCAAGACCTTTGTGGAGCCTTTGGAAGAAGAGCTCAACATGAAGTCCAACCACCGCGTCGGTCGCTTCAGCGACGCGAGCGTGGACGGTGAGTACAACAACCGCATCGACGCCATCAACTACGCGCTCGAGCACGACGACGGGCAGTCGTCTCGCAACCTCGAAGAGGCAGATGTGGTGCTGGTTGGGGTGAGCCGTTGCGGCAAGACGCCCACTTCGCTTTACCTGGCCATGCAGCACGGTGTGAAGGCGGCCAACGTGCCCTTGATCCCCGAGGACTTTGACCGTGGGTTCTTGCCGACCATGCTCAAGCCCTACAAAAAGAAGTGCTTCGGGCTGACCATCGACCCGCAACGGCTGAGCCAGATTCGCAACGAGCGTCGGCCCAACAGCCGCTACGCCAGCCTGGAGAACTGCCGCTTCGAAGTCCAGCAGGCCGAATCCATGATGCGTCGCGAGGGGATCGCGTGGTTGTCATCGACGCACAAGTCGATCGAAGAGATCGCCACGACGATCCTGCGCGACATCCGGCCTGATCGCCTGATTTACTGACCCTGCGTGCCAGGCATTGAGGTGGCCTGAGGGTCGGGAGATGCCAGGTGGGCCAGGAAGCCCCGCAGGTGCAGGGACAGCCGCCGGCCCAATGCGCTCGACTCCGGGTTGGCGTGCCTGGCCTGGTCTTGTGTCTGCGTGGCGAGGTCGGCCATGCCCGGGGTGCGCAGGTTCAGGGCAATGCCCTTGATTTCGTGGGCCACCTTGGCCAGTCGCACCAGGTCCGCAGACTGCAAGGCCTGGTTCAGTTGATCGGCCACGCCGGGCAGTGTTTGGCGGGCCACGCTGATCAAGGCACTCAGGACACCAGGTTGTGGCGCGAAGTGTTGCTGCATGCTGACCCAGTCGGCTTCGGGCGTGGCGAGCGCAGGATCTGCCGAAGGGCTGGACGGGGGTACAACTTTCATGGGGCTCTCCGGCGGGCGTGACACGTGCTTGAGCACCGCCTGCACCAGTGTATCCAGCATGTAGGGCTTGGTGATGTAGTCGACCATGCCTGCGCTCATCGCCTCTTGCCTGGCCTGGCTGAAAGCGTGTGCGGTCAAACCAATGACCGGGAGTTGTGGCGACAAGCGACGGATGCGTCGCGTGGCCTCGTTGCCGTCCATGACGGGCATCTGGATGTCGCAAAGGACGAGGTCGATGTTGGCCGGGCCGTTGGCCACGCGCTCGACGGCTTGTTCACCGTCGAAGGCAAATTCGATGACCGCCCCTTCCGCCTCCAGCATTTGCCCCAGGATCAGCCGGTTCACCGGGTTGTCTTCTGCAGCGAGCAGGCGCAGGCCGCTCAGCCTGCGTTGGCCTGCGCGCGCCTGCGGTTGGGGGCGGTGGGTCAGGGCGTGCAGCAGTCGAAGGGGAGAGAGCGGGCCGCTCAGCAGGAGTGTGTCCATGGACAGCGGTGTGCCGTCTTGCCCCACTGGGCGGACACCCACGTCTGGCTGGTGCACGACCAGGGGCTGACCCGATGCCTGCAGTTCGTTGAGCGAGGCGGCCGTGTGCGTGCTCAAGGCGCGCTGGTGAAGCAGCAGCGTGGCAGCGCGTGGCCGGGTCTCCGGCACGCGATCGCTCCAGCAGGCGGAGCAGCCGCGTTGCTTCAACTGGTGCATCAGGGCTTCGCGCTCGCCCTCCGGAAATCCGATGAGCACGAGGTTGGACAAGGTCGTCCAGTTGGGCGGCGCCGCTTCCTGCAGGGGCAGGCTCACGCAAACACTCGTCCCTCGCCCCCGCTCGCTGCGCACCTCGATCTCGCCCCCCATGAGCTCGACCAGGCTTTTGCAGATGGCCAGCCCGAGCCCGGTTCCAGCGTTGCTGGCGCCGTTGGTCTGGGGGGCTTGCGCGTCGTGCACCTGCACGAAGGGCTGGAACAATTCGTCCAACCGTTCGGGCGGGATGCCTGTGCCCGTGTCGCTGACCGTGAAGTTGAGCCGGCTGCCGTGTCGGCTCAGGATGAGCCGCACTTCACCCTGGTCGGTGAACTTGATGGCGTTGGTGATCAGGTTCACCAGGATCTGGGTCAGGCGTTTGGCGTCGCCCAGCGTCTGCGCGGGCACATCGACGCCCTCGTCGATTTCAAGTCGGATGCCTTTGCTGCAGGCGCGCAGTGCGGTGACGCCAAGCACCTGCTCGATCAGCCTGCCAATGTCGACCACGCCCAGGTGCAGGTGCATCTTGCCGGCCTCGATTTTGGAGAAGTCGAGCACCTCGTCGATGAGCGAGAGCAGGTGCTGACCTGAATCGAGGATCTGCCTGAAGGTGCCGGCGCAGGGCGAACCCGTGCTTTCCTTGAGGCCGATTTGTGCGAGGCCGAACATCGTGTTCAAGGGCGTGCGCAGCTCGTGGCTGACGTTGGAGAGGAAGTCTGATTTGGCCTGGCTGGCCGCTCGCGCGGTTTGCTCTGCGAGCTTGGTGTCGGTCACGTCGAGCACGAGCACCAGGAAGCCTTTGACCGAGTCCCCGTCGAAGTCGGGCAGGTAGTGGGTTTCGCTGACGCGGTGCTGTCCCGGATGGCCGGGCACGGGCAGGTCCCGCAAAAAGCATTGCCGCTCGCCGCGCAGTGCGCCTTCGATGTGAGGTCGGTTGAGCTCAAAAAGGCTCTTGCCCAGCAGTTCGCTGATGTGCTTGCCTCGGATCTCGTCCGGGGTCATGCCGAACCAATCGCCGTAGGCGTGGTTGGCAAAGCGGTTGCAGAGCAGTTTGTCCCAGTATCCGACCAGGCCGGGTACGCCGTCGAGGATGGTCTGGAGCAGGCGCTCGTGCTCGGATGGGGCTGGGGTGTCGTTGGGGACGTCCTCGGTCGGGCTTTCCTGCCATCGCAGTTTCTCGTCGTCGATCGCCTTTTGTGAGGTGACGTCCATCACGATGCCGACGTAGTGGGTCGGCCCATCGCGGGTGAGCAGGCCAGGCTGGCCCCGGCTCAGTAGCCATCGAACAGGACCTCGCTCAGGCAGCGTGCGCCAGCATCCTTCGAAGGGTGCGCCAGCACGCCGTGCCTCGCTGACCGCCCGCATGGCCGCATCGC
Source organism: Aquabacterium sp. UBA2148 (assembly GCF_002328915.1). Taxonomy (NCBI): domain Bacteria; kingdom Pseudomonadati; phylum Pseudomonadota; class Betaproteobacteria; order Burkholderiales; family Sphaerotilaceae; genus Aquabacterium; species Aquabacterium sp. UBA2148. Next base: position 12,637 of record NZ_DCXA01000275.1, on the reverse strand, counting down.
GGTCGTCGGGGTGGATGCTGGACAACCACGTCTGGTAGGACGGGGGCTGCTCACCTGGGCTGAGGCCGTAGAGGCGCCAGACCTCTTCGGTCCAGCGGTTCTGGTCGGTGCGGAGGTCCCATTCCCAGACGCCAGCTCGGGCAGCGTGCAGGGCCAGCTCCAGGCTGGCACCGGCTGGCGCCAGGAGCCCTGGCAGTGGGGCGTGCGTGATCGCGGAACCCATTGGGCCTCCTGCATCGGTGCACCGCCTCAGGGGCGGTGTCAGGCGTGAAGGGGGCCCGCCGTGATACGACTAACGCACACCGAGCCCGGCGTAAGACAGAACATTGTCTTGGCGCCGCTTGCCGCGATGCACAAAGACCATGCCAGTTACCTGGGCATGTGGGGCGTCAGGCGTCGGCCGAGATGGGCAGGCAGCTGCAAAACAGGTTGCGATCGCCGTGAACGTTGTCCACGCGGCCAACTGGAGACCAGTACTTTTGCTGGCGCAGGCTGGACACCGGGTAGGCGGCGGTTTCACGGCTGTAGGCGTGCTGCCACTCGCCGCTCAGCAGGGTGGCCGCAGTGTGCGGGGCGTGCTTGAGCGGGTTGTCCTCGCGAGGCAGGCGGCCTTCTTCGACGGCACGGATCTCGTCGCGGATGGCGATCATGGCGTCGCAGAATCGGTCGAGTTCGGTCTGGGATTCGCTCTCGGTGGGCTCGACCATCAGGGTGCCGGCCACGGGAAAGCTCAGCGTGGGCGCGTGGAAGCCATAGTCGATCAGGCGCTTGGCCACGTCTTCGGCCGACACGCCGCTGCTGTCCTTGAGGGGGCGCAGGTCGAGGATGCACTCGTGCGCCACGCCGCCGCCCTTGATGAGGCTGTTGCCACCACTGAAGTGGATGTCGTAGTGGTCGGCCAGGCGGGCGGCCACGTAGTTGGCATTCAGGATGGCGACCTCGGTCGCGGCCTTGAGGCCATCGGCGCCCATCATGCGGATGTACATCCAGCTGATGGGCAGCACGGCGGCGTTGCCCAGCGGAGCGGCCGAGACGGCGCCGACTTGCTGTTCGGTGCCCAGGCCGGCCGAGCGGTGCGCGGGCAGGAACGGTGCAAGGTCTTCGACCACGCAGACGGGGCCGACGCCAGGGCCACCACCGCCGTGCGGGATGCAGAAGGTCTTGTGCAGGTTCAGGTGGCTGACGTCGCCACCGAACTGGCCCGGGGCGGCCAGGCCGACCAGGGCGTTCATGTTGGCGCCGTCCACGTAGACGCGGCCACCGTGTTCGTGCACCAACTTGCACAGCTCGGTCACGCGCGTTTCGAACACGCCGTAGGTGGACGGGTAGGTGATCATCACCGCGGCCAGGTTGGCGCTGTGGGCTTCGCACTTGGCGCGCAGGTCGTCGAGGTCGACGTTGCCGTTGGCGTCGCACTTGGTGACCACGACCTTCATGCCGACCATCTGGGCGCTGGCGGGGTTGGTGCCGTGGGCCGATTCGGGGATCAGGCAGATGTCGCGGTGGCCTTCGCCGCGCGACTCGTGATATGCCTTGATGATGAGCAGGCCAGCGTATTCGCCTTGCGAGCCGGCGTTGGGCTGCAGGCTGATGCCGGCGTAGCCCGTGGCCTGCGACAGCCAGGCGCACAGCTGCTGGTCGAGCAGCTCGTAGCCCTTGAGCTGCTCACGCGGGGCGAAGGGGTGGATGTGTGCGAACTCCGGCCAGGTGATGGGGATCATCTCGCTGGTGGCGTTGAGCTTCATGGTGCACGAGCCCAGCGGGATCATGGTGCGGTCCAGGGCCAGGTCCTTGTCGGACAAGGCGCGGATGTAGCGCAGCATCTCCGTCTCGGAGTGGTGGGTGTTGAAGACCGGGTGCGTCAGGTAGGCGCTGGTGCGGCGCAGGCCTTCGGGCAGGCCGATGATGGCGGTGGCGGCCAGCTGATCAACGCTGGGCACGGCCTTGCCGGCGGCGAACACGCTCAGCAGGTCGGCCAGGTCGGCCCGGGTGGTGGTCTCATCCAGCGAGATGCCCAGGGTGTCGGCGCTGGCGGCGCGCAGGTTCATGCCCTTTGCCACCGCAGCGGCGAGCAGCTGGTCGTGCTCGGCTGGGCTGGCGCAACGCACGTGCAGGGTGTCGAACCAGGTGTCGTGCAGCAGTTCGCGCCCGAGTTGCTTCAGGCCCGCGGCCAGGATGGAGGCGTAGGCGGTCACGCGCTGGGCGATGCGCTTGAGGCCCTCGGGGCCGTGGTAGACGGCGTACATGCTGGCCACGACGGCGGGCAGCACCTGGGCCGTGCAGATGTTGGAGGTGGCTTTTTCGCGGCGGATGTGCTGCTCGCGGGTCTGCAGGGCCAGGCGGTAGGCGGGGTTGCCGTGGCTGTCGATGCTGACGCCGACCAGGCGGCCGGGCAGCGAGCGCTTGAATGCGTCTTGCGTGGCCAGGTAGCCGGCGTGGGGGCCGCCGTTGCCCATGGGCATGCCGAAGCGCTGGGTGGTGCCGCAGGCGATGTCGGCGCCGAGCTCGCCGGGCGAGGTCAGCAGGGTCAGGGCCAGCAGG
>NZ_DCXA01000275.1:7888-10025 GCF_002328915.1 Aquabacterium sp. UBA2148 | reverse complement strand
AGTCGGCGGCGACGATGGCCAGCGCGCCCTTGGCGTGCAGGGCGTCGATCAGGGGCTTGAGGTCGCGGACCTGACCATTGACACCAGGGTACTGCAGCAGGGCAGCGAAGCAGTCGTTGGACTCGAGGTGCTTGACCAGCTCGGTGGCGTGCACCACGTCAACGGCGATGCCCAGGGGCTTGGCACGGGTCTGGATCACCTCGAGGTTCTGCGGCAGCACGTCGTGGGCGACCACGAATCGTTGCGATGGGCTCTTGCCAACGCGAGCTGCCAGCGTCATCGCCTCGGCGGCGGCGGTGGCCTCGTCGAGCATCGAGGCGTTGGCAATGGCCATGCCCGTCAGGTCGGTGACCATGGTCTGGAAGTTGACCAGGGCCTCCATGCGGCCTTGCGAGATCTCGGCCTGGTAGGGCGTGTAGGCCGTGTACCAAGCGGGGTTCTCGAGGATGTTGCGCAGGATGACGCCAGGGGTGAGCGTGTTGAAGTAGCCCTGGCCGATGAAGCTGCGCAGCACCTTGTTTTGCTGTGCGATGGATTTGAGCTCGGCCAGCGCCTGGGCTTCGGTGAGCGCGGAGGGCAGGTCCATCGGCGCCGGGCGACGGATGGTCTCCGGCACGATGGCCTCCATCAGCGCCTGGCGCGAGGCCACGCCGATCACCTTGAGCATGCTGGCCTGTTCTGCGTCCCAGGGGCCGAGGTGGCGGGCCTGGAATTCGGTCGCATTCTCGAGTTGCGACAGGGATGGCAAGGAGGACAGGGCAGCGTGGCTCATGGTGTTCGGCATCGGGTGGGTTCGGGGGGCGGCGGGCTCAGGGCCGCATCCTCGGGGCCGGCGTCCACACAAAGGACGCCGGGGGTGAACGCATCAGGCGTTCTTCAGCAGCTCGTCGTAAGCGGTCTTGTCCATCAGGGCGTCGAGCTGGGCGGGGTTGGCCAGCTTGACCTTGAAGAACCAGCCGGCGCCGGTCGGGTCGGTGTTGGCGAGTGCTGGGTCGTCGCGCAGGGCTTCGTTGACTTCCACGATGTCACCGTCGACGGGCATGTAGACGTCGGCGGCGGCCTTCACGGACTCGACCACGCCGGCCACGTCCTTGGACTTGAAGGAGGCGCCCACGGCGGGCAGGTCGACGAAGACCACGTCACCCAGGGCGTCCTGGGCGTGGTGGGTGATGCCGACGATGGCGGTGCCATCGGCTTCGATCTGCAGCCATTCGTGGTCGGGCGTGTACTTGATGGTCATGGTGACGTCCTTGGGGAATCTGGGTTGGGTTGAGCCGAACGGGCGTGATTGTCTCTCAGCGCTCGGCCGAATCTGGGGCCGTGGCGGGCGATCAGCCGCGGTGGTAGCGGTTGGGCACGAACGGGGTGCTGGTGACCGCCATGGGCACCTTCTTGTCGCGCACCAGGGCGAAGACGGGCGTGCCGACGGCGGCGTGGGCGGTGCTGACGTAGGCCAGGGCCACCGGCTGGTTCAGGCTGGGGCCGAGCGAGCCGCTGGTGACGACGCCGATCTCGGCGCCGCTGGCGTCCACCACCTTGGCGCCTTCGCGCACGGGCATGCGTTCGGTGCTGATCAAGCCGACACGCTTGCGGGCGGCACCCTGGGCCAGTTGCGCGTCGACGACGGCAGCGCCGGGGTAGCCACCTGCGCGAGCGCCGCCCGCACGGCGCACCTTCTGGATGGCCCAGGTCAGGCTGCCTTCGACGGGGGTGGTGGTGGTGTCGATGTCGTGGCCGTAGAGGCACAGGCCGGCTTCCAGGCGCAGCGTGTCGCGCGCGCCCAGGCCGATGGGCTTGACTTCGGGCTGAGCCAGCAGGGCGCGTGCAAGTTGCACGGCCTTGTCTGCCGGAACGGAAATTTCGAAGCCGTCTTCGCCGGTGTAGCCCGAGCGCGTCACGAAGCAGTCGATGCCGTCGAGCACGAAGTGACCGCCGGTCATGAACACCAGTTTTTGCACGCCTTCGTTCAGGCGCGCCAGGGCGGTCACCGCTTGCGGGCCTTGCAGCGCCAGCAGGGCCCGATCGGGCAGGGGGGTGACGGTACACAGGTGGCCGATCTTGGCCTGCAGGTGGGCGATGTCCTGGGTCTTGCAGGCGGCGTTGACGACCACGAAGAGGTCGTTTTCGCGGCGGGTGA
>NZ_DCXA01000275.1:6551-7824 GCF_002328915.1 Aquabacterium sp. UBA2148 | reverse complement strand
TCGCGGCGGGTGACCATCAGGTCGTCGAGGATGCCGCCTTGGTCGTTGGTGAACAGGGCGTAGCGCTGCTTGAACACCGCCAGGTCGACGATGTCGACGGGCACCAGGGTTTCGAGGGCGGCGTCGGCTCCGGTGCCGCTGAGCAGCACCTGCCCCATGTGCGAGACGTCGAACAGGCCGGCTGCGGCGCGGGTGTGCTTGTGCTCGGCCAGGATGCCGCTGGCGTATTGCACGGGCATGTCGTAGCCACCGAAGGGCACCATCTTGGCGCCGAGTTCGATGTGCAGGGCGTGCAACGGGGTCGTGAGCAGTTCGGACATGGCAAATGCCGGCTGGTGTGGCCGGGAGGGCAGGGTGTTGATGCGTCCTGCCGTTTCAGCCACGGGGTGCCTGAAACGACGAACTTCCGCTTGCCCTCTCTGTCCGCTTTACCTGAGAGATTGACCCCTCGCAGCCGATGCGACCGCGGTGAAGGCTTGCCCCTTCGGTGGCCCGGCTCGCCGCAGCCTTTTGGGGGCGCAACGTCCGGACTCTCTCCAGTGAGGATCACGACCGAGGTCGTGTCTGCCAGTCCTTTTGCCTGAGCGTTCGGGCGGCCCGGCCGTTGCCGGCTGAGGCCCTGCGCCTTCGGCGACCCCCTGCGCAGCTGCTCGCTCGGCGGGGGTTCTCTCCTGGCAGTCGCGCATTGTAAGGGTGAACGCTCAGCCCGTGTTGCGCAATCCTGCCGCCACCCCGTTGATGGACAGGTGGATGCCGCGCTGAACCCTTTCCGACGCGTCCGGGGCTGCGTGCGTGTCCAGGGCCTGCTGGCGGTAGCGCCTCATGAGCTCCACTTGCAAGTGGTTGAGCGGGTCGACGTAGGGCAGTCGATAGGCCAGGAAGCTGGCGAGCTCGGGCTGGCTGGCGAGGTGCTCGCGCGAGCCTGTGATCAGGCGCAGGTGCGTGGACGTGCGCTCCCACTCGACGCGGATGGCAGCCATGATGCGTTTGCCAAGCTTCTTGTCCTCGACCAGGCTGACGTAGCGCTCGGCGATGGCGAGGTCGCTCTTGGCCAGCACCATCTCCAGGTTGGACAGCAGCGTGCGAAAAAACGGCCACTGCTTGTGCATGCGCTGCAGCAGAGCGAGCTGTGTCTTGCGTTCGGTGCCTGGCGCGGCCAGCAATGACTCGAAGGCGCTGCCCATGCCGTACCACCCGGGCAGGGCCACGCGGCACTGGCCCCACGAGAAGCCCCAGGGGATGGCGCGCAGGTCTTCGATGCGGCGGCTGGCCT